>JAABPT010000426.1 GCA_011391855.1 Burkholderiales bacterium | reverse complement strand
GCCGTGGTGCCCAACGCCCGCCGCACTGGCGCCGACGGCTTGCACGACGGCGCGCTGCGCGTGCGCCTGGCGGCGCAGCCCGTGGAAGGCCAGGCCAATGCGCGGCTGCTGGCCTGGCTGGCCGACGAGTTGGGCTGCGCCAAGCGCGCGGTGCGACTGCAGCGCGGCGACGCGTCGCGGCGCAAGACGGTGGAAGTCGACCTGCCGGCGGCGGCGGTGGCCGACTGGCTGGCGCGGGTGGTCGTTGCGGCCGCGGCGAAGACAGCGTGACGCTGGCCATCTTTCACAAGCTGCTGGCGATCTTCTTCACCGTCGCCCTGGGCTGGCTGGCCGGGCGCCAGCACTGGCTGGGCGGGCGCGGCGGCATCGGCCCCGCGGCGCGCGCGCTGTCCGACGCGGCCTTCTACCTTTTCGTGCCGGCGCTGCTGTTCCGCACCATGGCGCGGCTGGATTTCGCCGCGCTGCCCTGGCGCACGCTGGCGGCGTACTACGTGCCGGTGCTGGCTTACGTGCTGGCGGTCTACGTGTGGCACCGGCGCGGCGCGGCCAGGATCGCGGTGCCGGGCGCTGAACCCGCTGAACCCGCTGCACCCGCCACTCGCGCCATCGCGGCCACCTACGGCAACGGTGTGCAACTGGGCATTCCCATGGCCGCGGCGCTGTTCGGCGAACCCGGGCTGGCGCTGCACATCGCGCTGGTCAGCCTGCACGGGCTGGTGCTGCTGACACTCTTGACGACGCTGGTGGAGGTGGACCTGGCGCGCGCCGACCGCAGCGCCACGCTGGCCGCCACCGTGCGCACCACCGCGCGCAACGCCCTGCTGCACCCGGTGACGCTGCCGGTGCTGGCCGGCCTGGCCTGGAACCTCACCGGCCTGGGCCTGCACCCGGTGGTGGACGAGGCGCTGGGCACGCTGGGCCTGGCGGTGGTGCCGTTGTGCCTGGTGCTGATCGGCCTGACGCTGGCGCAATACGGCCTGCGCGGCCATGTGCGCGGCGCGCTGGCCACCGCGGCGCTGAAGCTGCTGGTGCTGCCGGCGCTGGTGCTGGCCGTGGCCTCGCTGGGCTTCGGCCTGAGCGGCCTGCCACTGGCGGTGCTGGTGATGATGGCGGCGCTGCCGGTGGGCACCAACGCGCTCATCTTCGCGCAGCGCTACGACACGCTGCAGGCGCAGGCGACGACGGCGATCGTCTTCTCGACGCTCGCCTTTGCCGCCACGGCAACGCTATGGCTGGGCGTGCTGGCCTGGTTGGGCCGGCACGCCGCCGGTTGAGCCCGGCCGTCGACCGACCCCGACACGACGCGGGGCGCCGGATCGGCACCGGCCGGGCGGCTGGGCGCGTTACGCGAACGTATCGCTCATCAGCGTTTTGTACCAGGTCCCCATCTTGCCGAAGTTGTCGGTACTCGGTGACTTTGCCTCTGTGGCAGCAGTGCTTCCGGTGACCTGGTCGCGGATCACCATCGTACCCGTGACCGGGTCGTACTGATAGACCGCGGTGAGCCACGAAGCCAAGGTGCTGCTCACCGGCGAGAAGCAGGCGGAATTGGCCGTCGGCGCCGGGTCCGGGGCCTGGAAGTTGAAGGCCTTGATGATGGCGTCGGCGCAGATCTTCCCGCCCTGATTGCCGACATGGCCGGCCTTGGGCAGTGTGGTCTTCGAAGAATCACCAATGACGTGGATGCCGGGCGTCTGCGTCGACTCGAAGCTGCGCACGTCCACGGCCGCAAAGGGAACGGTGGTCGCATTGGCGAGGCCGGCCGTCTGCACGATGGCGCCCGCACGATGCGGCGGGATCACATTGAGCACGTCCGCCTTCACGGTGTAGGGGATGTTGCCGGAGTCGAGCAGGGTTACCGTGCGCATAGCCGAATCGACCGACGCCACGCGCATCGACGGGTGGTACTCGAGGATCCCGGAACCATACAGGGTGTTGAACGCATAGCCGAAATTCTCGGCCTCGGCCGTGATGCCGGAGTTGGCGTCGAAGACCAGGACCTTCGAGCCCGGCTTGTTGCGCTTCAGATAGTCGGCCACGACGCAGGCGCGCTCGTACGGCCCCGGGGGGCAGCGGTAGGGCTTGGGCGGGATCGTCATGACGAAGGTCTGGCCGGGCTTCATCGCCGCCAGCTGCTGGCGCAGCTGCTCGGTCTGCGGCCCCGCCTGCCAGGCGTGCAGGATCGTCGCGGGTACTGCCGGGTTGCCCGTTTCGGGCACCGCATCGAACTGGACGCCGGGCGCCAGCACGACGCGCTCGCAGAACTCCGTGGACAACCCGGCACCGGTCGAGATCGTGACCTTCCAGGTGCCACCCAGGCCGCCCGGCTCGATGCCGACGACACGACCCGTCACCTGCTTGATGCCGTACTTCTTCACCAGCGTGCCGTAGCCGAAATACAGGCTCGACATCGACATCTGGCTCGTCACCACCAGATTGCTCATGATGTTGGAGGTGTAGCGCGACTCCTGCTCCACCAGGGTCACGGCCACGGCATTGCCGCTCCACATGCGGAGGTACTTGGCCACCGCCGCACCCGCCATGCCGCCGCCGACGACGACGACGCGCCCGACCGTGGCCGAACTCGCCGACAGAGGCCACAGGGCGGCCAGTGATGCGCTGCCCAGGGTGCCGACAAAACTGCGTCTGTTGATCATTTGGATTCCTGCTGGTTCGGTCGGGGGTTCAGGGCTTGGGCAGCTTCGAGAAGTAGTCGGCGATCTGCCAGAGCTGCTCGTTCGTGTAGCCGGACGCATGCGGAAACATGATGTTTTCGCGCAGAGGTTTCCTCCGCATCTCGTTGAGCTTGTTGAGCGTGTCGGTGCGTGAATCGCCGGCCAGCGCATCGAAGCCGCCGTTCAGGCCGTTCGTGCCGTGGCACTGGAAGCACCCCGACGCCAGCAGGCGGCCCGGGTGCTGCAGCAAGCTGGACTGAGCTTGTGTCGCCGGCGCCAGCAGCGCCGCGGCAAGCGCGAGTACTCCATGAACTGTCTTCAAATCGGTCTCCATCGTTCAGGCACGTCGCCTGGGGCTTATCCTGTATTACTTATAGGGGTATTGGTACCCGCGTCTTGCAAGTGATGCAAGCAGGTGCTTCGAGCCCCACCGTGCAGGCCTGCTCCGAGTGCGTTAGAGCACGAAGTCCGCCGCCGCCAGCGGCAAGACGCCGACCAGGTGGATCTCGAACTCCGGCGCCGCATCGCCGTCGGTATTGCCCTGGACGACCGTCATGCCGGTGTCGGCGTCAGACCAGAAGCGCAGCTGGCCGGCACCCGTGAAAGCCGTCGTCAGGCCTTGGAGCAGGGTGGCGCTGAAAGCCTGGTTCTTGCTCAGCAGGCCGTTGGCGTCGATCGTCGACAGGTCGATCTTGTCGCTGCCCTTGGCAAAGTCGACGATGAGATCGGCGCCGGCACCCAGGCCGCTGTCGGTGAGTGCGTCGAAGTCGAAGCGGTCCGCACCGGCGCCGCCGGTGAGGCTGTCGGCACCGCCGCGGCCGCGCAGCACGTCGTTGCCGGCACCGCCGAACATCGCGTTGACACCAGCGCTGCCCGACAGCGTATCGGCAAAGCCGGAGCCGACGAGGCTCTCGATGCCGCTCAGGAGGTCGCCCTGGGCGTCGCCACCGCTGCCCTTGCCGGTCTGCAGGTCGACGACGACGCCGGCCGCTGAGCCGGCGTAGGACGCGGTGTCGATACCGGCGCCACCGTTCAGCGCGTCACGGCCGGAGCCGCCTTCGAGCCGGTCGTCGCCGTCGCCGCCGCTGAGCGTGTCGTTGCCGGCACCGCCGGCGATCGTGTCGTCGCCCGCACCGCCCGTCAACACGTCGGCGGCGGAGGTGCCGGTCAGCGTCAGGCCCGGCAGCGCAGCCACGGGAGCCGTCGCCGCGGAGCCCACGCTCTCAGCCGTGCCTTGGCCGTCGGTGTACGAGGCCTGCACCGTGATCAACGTGCCGACCAGCGCCTGGCCCAATTGCAGCGTGTCGCCAGTCGCGCCGGCGATCACCGTGCCGCTGGCCAGCCACTGGTACGACAACATGCCCAGGCCGTCGTCGTCGGCGAGGGTGCTGGCGACGCCGAGGGTCTGCCCCTCGGTCGCGGTGCCGGTGATGGCGATGGCGCCGGTGGGCAGATCGTTGACGTTGGCGATGACCTGGCCCATCGATTCGAAGACCGTGGTGCCGCCCTGGGCGTCGGTGGTGGTGGCGACGACCCGCACCTGGCGGTCGACATAGCTCTGGTCGTTAGCAATGACGAGTGTGTTGCCGGCCGGGCCATCGAGTGCGACCCAGCCTCCTGCCAGGTATTGCTGCCACTCGTAGGCGGTGGCGGCAATGGCGCCGTCGGCATCCTGGGCACCGGCCAGGCTGGCCACCAGGAAGCCGCCTTCCATGGGCGTGCCCGTCACCAGCAGCGTGCCCGTGGCCTCGTGGTCGACCGCGGCGGCCGGGGCGACGACGAACAGCTGGCTCGCGGCGGCCGCACCGCCCAGGCCGTCCTGCACCAGGTAGCTCAGCTCCACCGGGCCGCTGAAGCCGGGCGCGGGCGTGAAGATCCAGGTGCCGTCGCCGTGGTCCAGCAGCGAACCGCTGTCGGCAGCCAGGTCGGTCACCTGGAGTGTGTCGCCGTCGGGATCGCTGTAGCCGGTAAGCAATTCGGCAGCCGAGATCAGGGTGCTCGTGTCCTGCGCGCCCGCGGCCAGGGTGACCGCGGTGCTGCCGGTGGGCGCCTGGTTGACGTGGATGCTGAGGTCGGCGATCGAGGTCGAGTCGATGAAGTCCTGGATGCTCAGCAGGTCCTGCCATTCCGCTTCGATGGCGCCGACTCCCTTGCCGTCGGCGACGGCCTCGGACATGGTCTTGTTGCGGTCGTAGATCTCGTCCAACGGCTGCGGATATTTCCCTGTGACCGGGTCCAGGATCGCCGCGGTGCCCAGGATCGCGGACAGGTCGTCCAGGCTCGCCAGGTCCAGGGTCTGGTTGTTGGCGGCCGCATCGAGGACAGCCAACGTGAGGGCCGTGCCTTGGTCGTCGTCGGACAGCGAGGTCAGGATCGCCACCTGGACGGCGACTTTCTCGACCTGAAGCGCGACGGCATCGGTCGAGTCGGACTGCAGCACCGCGTAGGCGTCGTAACTCTGCAGGGCGACCTCGCTGGGCAGCCCGAGCACGGTCTTGATGGCCAGCGCCGCGCTGTTCGGTGACAGGCCGAGTTCGATGGCGTTCTGCACCAGGGTCGTCAACGGGTTGATGGTGCTGGCACCCAGCGGCGCGTCGAGCTGCATCAGCGTCACGACCAGGTCGCCGGGCTGGGACGCCAGGATGAGTTTCGGCGCGCTGGCCGGGGACTCCGCCTTTGCGTCGCCGTCGGCATAGCTGGCGACGACCTGGATCAACTGGCCGACGTCGGCGCTCACGACGTCGTACTTGGCGCTGTCGGTGCCGACGTCGGCCCAGCTCGCACCACCATTGGCCGAGACCTGCCATTGGTAGCTGACGCCACCCGAGAGACCGTCGGCATCGCTGACCGTGGCAGTCAGCGTGTGGCCTTGCGCGGCGATGCCGCTGACGATCGCCAGGCCGGGCGTATTGGTCGGCGCCGGGCCCGGGCCCGTGACCGCGGTCAGCCCACCCGGGGTCAACGCGAAGAGGCCGTCGCCGAACTGGGCGAATTCGACGTTCTTCAGCGTGTCGCTGCCCTCGTTGGCCGGCCCCGCGATGTCGGTGACCTGGTAGCTGGCGCTGGCGCTGTCGTAGCTCAGGCCATAGCCGGCGCTGGCCCCGGCATAGACTGCGGTGTCGTCGCCGTCACCACCGTCGATGCTGTCGTCGCCGCCGTCGCCCTTGACCTGGTCCTGGCCGCTGCCGCCGTAGACGCTGTCCTTGCCCGCACCAGCGACCACGATGTCGTCGCCCGCGCCGGCGTAGAGGGTGTCGTCGCCGCCCTGGAGGTCGAAATATTCGTCCTGGGCCGACCCCGTCACCACATCGGCGCCGTTGGTGCAACTGTCAGGCGAGGTGGTGACGACGCCCGAACCCGGGATGTTGCCGGCGGCGAGATTGGTGATGAAGATGCCGCTGTCGTAGATGTGGTCGCCGGTATCGGCAATGCCGATCTTGAGGTGGTTGACGGCGCCGGGGGTGATCGGCGCGACGATCTTCAGCACGTGGCTGACGCCGTCGTATTCGATAGGCAATGCGTTGCCGGCGTTGTCCTGGAAATAGCCGGCCGCCAGATTCGAGCTGACGACGCTCAGCGGGTGCATCGGGTCGTGGTTGAACAGCGCGTAGTTGACGCCGTTGACCATGAAGATCGCGCAGTCGACGAACTGGTCGACCCATTCCGGGTATTCGTCGGAACCGAATACGAGGTCGAAGCTCACCGAGGTGTCGGTGGCGCCGGCCGTGATGTCGAATTCGAGCGTGGTGGCGTCGTACGACTGGGTCTGGAAGACGGTATTGACGACGGCGTCGATGTCGGCGTCGCCGTTGTAGAAGCCGCTGGTCGCGCTGTTGTCGTCGCCGAACCACGGCATCGTATTCGAGGTCCCCGGCGTCGTGCCCGAGGTCAACAGCAGGCCGGAACCGACGCCGAGCGCCGCCAGCGTGCCGTCGTAGAAGTTGACCGCGTTGGCACCGGAGGCCTTGAGTACGATCGACCCGGGGACGATAGCCAGGCCCGACCCCGGCGCCAGCAGGGCGTCGGTGAGCTGGCTGATCGGGTTCGTCGGGCTGTAAACGGCAAAAGCAGTCATCTGGCTTCCTCGCGAGGGGCGTGTGGTGGGGCACCGAAGGGCGGTCGGCGCCAGCGCCGGCGACGCAGGGTCGGGCGCGGAGCAGCAGACCGCTGCAGCCGATCAGGCAACCATACCCAGCGAAGATGAAACGAAGCTGAAGGTCCGCGCGGCCGGGCGACCGGCCCGCCTTCAGCCGGCTGGGAAGCTCAGGCTCACGGCAAAGCCGCCGAGCTCCTGCGAGCGCCCGAAATGCAGTTCGGCGCCATAGGACGCGGCGATGCTGCTGGCGATGGCGAGCCCGAGGCCGTGCCCTTCGGTGGCTTCGTCCAAGCGCACGCCGCGCTGCGCGATGCGGCCGATGCCCTCGGGCGAACAACCGGGCCCGTCGTCCTCGACCGTCAGCTTCAGCCCGCCGTTGTGTCGCACCGAAACGAGCACGCGCGAGCGCGCCCACTTGCAGGCGTTGTCGAGCAGATTGCCGCACAGCTCGAGCAGGTCCTCGCGGTCACCCCTGAAGCGCGCACCGGGTTCGATGCGGCAGACGATGTCGAAGCGGCGGTCGCGATGGAGCTTGCGCAGGGTGTCGACGAGCGCTTCGATCTCCGCCTGCAGGTCGAGCGGCGTGCCGTTGGCGCGCCCGCCGGCCACGCGGGCCCGCCGCAACTCGCTGTCGATGCGGCTGCGTAGGATCTGCAGCTGTTCGGCGATCTGTGGGCCGAGCACAGGATGCCGCCGCACGTGGTCGTCGTCGGCGAGCTGCGTGAGCACGGTCAGCGGCGCCTTGAGCGCGTGCGCCAGGTTGCCGAGCGCGTCGCGCGAGCGGCGCAGCCGCTGCGCCAGCAGGGCCAGCAGGCGGTTGACCTCGCGCACCAGCGGCCGCACCTCGGACGGCACCCGTTCGCCCAGCTGATCGATGGCCCCCTCCTCGAGGCGACCCACGTCCGCCTGCACGCGCCGCAAGGGGGTCAGCGCCAGCCGCACGATGCCGATCTGCAGGATCACGAGCAGCGCGAACATGATCAGCGAGACGCGGGTATAGCGCGCCATCAGGCGGTCGAACTGCGCGCGAACCGAAGTCAGGTCGCCGGCCACGGCGATCGTGACGCGGCGTCCCTGCAGCGCGTACCCGGTAGCGCTGACCAGCAGTACCTCCCCCTTGGGCCCGACGGCCTGGATGACGTTGCGCTGGCCTTGGCCGACCTCTGGCACGGCGAGCGCTTCGCGCACCAGCGACGGCGAACGCATCGCCGTGGTTCGATCGAGCTGGATCTGGTAGTAGCGGCCCGACAGCGGCGCCAGGTAATGCGGGTCGAAGTGCGCCAGGGCCAGAGAGGCATCGCGTCCCGGGTCGAGTGACAGGCCGCTGAACAGCTCGTCGGCGTCCTGCGCCAGTTCACCGGCGATGTACTCCTGGATCACCTCGTCGATCGCCACCTGCACCACCGACCACTGCACGCCGAAGACGACGGCCAGGCTGAGCAGCAGGCCGGTGACCAGCGGCGCGAGCAGAGAGCGCATCAGCCCGGCGGCCCGAAGACGTAACCCTGGCCGCGACGTGTCGTGATCATGGCGGCCCCCAGCTTGTTGCGCAGTCGGTTGACGTAGACCTCAATGACGTTGCTGTCGCGCTCGGAGTCGTTGTCGTAGGTGTGTTCGGCCAGGTGCGTCTTCGACAGCACCTGGCCGGGGTGCAGCATGAAATAGCGCAGCAGCCGGAATTCGACACCCGACAGGTCGACCTCGCGGCCGCCCTTCGACACCGACTGCCGCTCTTCGTCAAGCGTCAGGCCGCCGGCCGTGACGACGCCCGCGGGCTGGGCATGGGCGCGGCGCAGCAGGGCGCCCAGGCGGGCGCACAACTCTTCGACATGGAAGGGCTTCGCGACATAGTCGTCGGCCCCGGCCTTGAAGCCGTCGACCTTTTCGTGCCAGGCGTCGCGCGCGGTAAGGATGAGCACGGGAACGGCAATGCCGCGCGCGCGCCAGTTCCTGAGGACTTCGATGCCCGGGCGCTGCGGCAGGCCCAGGTCCAGGATCACCGCGTCGTACGGCCACTCGGTGCCGAGGTGCTCGGCATCGATGCCGTTGTCCGCCGTGTCCACGGCGTAGCCCCGGCTGACGAGATCGTCTTTGAGGCGCGACCGCAGCCGGCTGTCGTCGTCGACGAGCAGTACCTTCAACGTGGGCCTTCGTGCGGCCGGGGAACTGCAGGTGAGGATACCGCAGCACCGCCACGCCATCGACCTCCTTGACGACCCCGCGTTCGACCCCCTTCACTCCGGCGCAGCCACGGCGGCCGGCACGAGGTGACCGGTGGTGCTTTGCGTTACGCTTCGCCGCGACTGCTGAAATAGGCCGTCGGCATTCGCGTCCCAGGCACGATCCACACACAGGTCCGCTCGCCGCGGCGAAGTCGGCTGAACGACCCTCCGCCCACCCCCATGTCCACCGCTCCTTCGAACCCGGCCACCGCACTGCGCTGTCCGCAATGCCAGCAGGGCGGGCTGCGCCGCTCCAGGCGCAGGCGCGGGGACAGCCTGTGGCACCGGCTTTTCTACTCTGCCTACCGTTGCCGCGCCTGCCGTGCGCGAAGCTGGCGCTTCGACGGCGGGCGCCTCGTGGTCATTGCGGTCACCGGGGCTGTCTCGGCGAGCTTGGCCGTGGTCATCGCCGTTGGCATGGGCGGGGGCCCGGGTCCGCACCAATCCGACGCATCGTCGCCCGAACCTGCCCCGCCCAATGCCCCCGCTGCGACGCCGCGCAACGCGATGGGCAGCGAGGCGCCCAAGGAGATGCACCTGGCCGCTCACCCGGACCTGCCCCAGCGGGCTGAACAGGGTGAAGCACAGGCGCAGTCCAGCCTGGCGCTGGCCTATCTGAAGGGCCTGGGAGTGACCAAGGATGTGCGGGTGGCCCGCCTATGGGCCGAAAAGGCCGCGTTGCAGGGTGATGCCCAAGGGCAGTACCTCCTCGGCTGGATGTATCTGGACGGCTCGGGCGTGCTGCAGGACTTCAAGACCGCCCTCAAGTGGTTCGAGAAGGCGGCGCAACAGAACCACGCCGAGGCGCAATACCGGCTCGGGCTCATGCACTACAACGGCTACGGCGTCGGCATGGACAAGAGCAAGGCCTATTTCTGGTTCAACCTGGCCGCAGCGCAAGGGCAGCGCGAAGCCACCGCGGCGCGCGACCGGCTGCTGCCCCTCCTGACGGCCGAGCAGATCGCCGAGGCCCAGCGCAAAGGACTGACCTGGAAGCCTGCAGCGGCGAAGCCGTGAACGCGCCGCTTTGCGACAATCCCGGCCATGAATCCGATCGACATCCCCGCCTACATGGCCCACCTGGGTGCGGCAGCGCGCGCCGCCGCCGCGGCCATGGCGGCGGCTTCGACGGCAGCGAAGGACGCCGCACTGAGGGCGCTGGCGGCACGGCTGCGCGAGCACGGCCCGGAGTTGCTGGCCGCCAATGCCCGCGACCTGGACGCCGCCCGCGCCGCCGGCCTGGCCGCGCCGCTGCTCGACCGCCTGGCGCTCACGCCGAAGATCATCGACACCGTGGCCGAAGGCTGCGAGCAGATCGCTGCCATGCCCGACCCGGTGGGCGAAATCAGCGGCGTCAAGCGCCGGCCCAGCGGCATCAGCGTGGGGCAGATGCGCGTGCCGCTGGGGGTGTTCGGCATGGTCTACGAGAGCCGGCCCAACGTCACCATCGAGGCGGCCTCGCTGGCCATCAAGAGCGGCAATGCCTGCATCCTGCGCGGCGGCTCGGAGGCGCTGCACTCCAACCTGGCCCTGTGGCGCCAAGTGCAGGCGGCGCTGGTCGAAGCCGGTCTGCCGGCCGAAGCCGTGCAGTTGGTGGAGACCACCGACCGCGCGGCCGTGGGCCGGCTCATCACCATGCCGCAGTACGTGGACGTGATCATTCCGCGCGGCGGCAAGGGCCTCATCGAGCGCATCGCCGCCGAGGCCCGCGTGCCGGTCATCAAGCACCTGGACGGCAACTGCCATGTCTACGTGGACACCGAGGTCGACCTGGATCTGGCCGTCAGCGTCACCGACAACGCCAAGACGCAGAAATACAGCCCCTGCAACGCCGCCGAATCGCTGCTGGTGCATGCGGCACAGGCGGCGGCCTTCCTGCCCCGCATCGGCGCCGTCTTCGCAGCCAAAGGCGTGGAGCTGCGCTGCTGCGCGCGCAGTGCCGCGCTGCTGCAGGCCGTTCCGGGCGCCCGAGTCGTGCCCGCCAGTGAAGCCGACTGGGCCGAGGAATACCTGGCGCCCGTGATCAGCATCAAGGTCATTGACAGCCTGGACGAGGCCATTGCGCATATCAACCGATACGGCTCGCACCACACCGACGCCATCCTGACCACGAACCACCCGCATGCGATGCGCTTCCTGCGCGAGGTCGACTCGGCCAGCGTGATGGTCAACGCCAGCACGCGCTTCGCCGACGGCTTCGAATACGGGCTGGGCGCCGAGATCGGCATCAGCACCGACAAATTCCACGCCCGCGGACCGGTGGGGCTGGAGGGGCTCACTTCGCTGAAATGGGTGGTGCTCGGCCAGGGCGAGGTACGGCGCTGAAGCGCGCGCCGAGCGCAGCGCCCGCATGAGCCCGGGACAGATCGCGGCCCTGGTGGCCGCGGCCGTGGCGGCCTTCTGGATCCTTGGTGCCTACAACCGGCTGGTGGGCCTGCGCAATGCCATCGACCAGGCCTGGGCCAAGGTGGAGGCTGCGCAGCGCCAGCGCGGCGCGGCGGTGGCGCCCCTGGTGGCGGCGTTGCGCGAACCGCTGGCCGCCGAGCACGGCGCGCTGGACACGCTGCAGGCCGCCCAGGGCGCCAGCACCCAGGCCACGGCGGCGATGGCCGCACGCCCCGTGCCCGCTGGCGCCGCCGCCCGTTGGCTCGCGGCCGAAAGTGCCCTGACGTCCGCCGCCAGCCGCGTGCTGGCGCTTGTGGAACAGCATCCCGATGTCAGCGCGCGCGAACCGGTGGCCGGTCTGGTGCGTGCCTGGCACGAAGAGGCACCGCGCCTGGGTTTTGCGCGCCAGCTCTTCAACGAGGCCGCGCGCAGCCACGACGAGGCGTTGGCACAGTTCCCCACGCGGCTGCTGGTGCCACTGTTCGGCTTTGGCCCGGCCGGGCGGATTTGACCGAGCTGCCCGCGAGCCCCGGTGGCCCGCGCGTTCAGGCCCTCAGGCCTTCAGGCCGTGCACGGGCGCCAGGCGTTCGGCGGCCGGGATCTCTTCGCTGCCGTCCATTTCCACCGCGATCTGCGTGCATACGGCGCGGCACAGCGTGGCCGCGCGCTCGCTGCCGATGCGGTAGTAGATCTGCGTGGCGTCGCGCCGCCGTGCCAGCACGCCGGCGCGGTACAGCGTGGCCAGATGCTGGCTCATATTGGGCTGCGTGGTCTCGATCTCGTGCAGCAGTTGCGACACGTTCTTTTCGTGCCCGCACAGCGCGCTGATGATCTTCAGCCGGATCGGCGTGGCCAGCAGCCTGAACAGTTCGGCCGCCGAGGCGAAGACCAGGTCGGATTCGTCCAGCGGGCCGTCTTCGGCGGCATCGGCGTCGGCTGCGGCATTCATTTCGGGGCGGGGCTCTGTGCCGGGAAGCGGTAATGGTCGCGCTGCAGCACCGCGGCCACGGCGGTGACCTCTTCCGGGAACAGGCCCAGGTTGAGTTCGGTGCTGCAGTAGTCCACCATGCCGCGCAGCGCGCCGGGGGTGTTGATGCGGCCGGCGGGGCGGTAGATGGCAGAACCGTCGCCGCCCAGTTTCCTGGCATGGCAGGCGCTGCATTGGTTGTCGCGGATGAGCTTCTCGCCCAACGCCAGATCGGCATCGGCGTACTGGTGCAGCGCACCGGCGGCCTTGGCCTGCGCGTGCACCATGCCCGGCAGCAGCATGCCGCCCAGAACCAGCGCGAAGGCAGCGGTGATGGGGAACCTCATGTGCGGACCTCCTTGTCGGCCAGTTGCAGCAGTTCTAGCACGTCGGTCTCGAACATCTCACCCGGGATCACCTGGAGCAGCCGACCGCCGCGGTCCACGGTGACGGTGAGCGGGATAATGCGTCGCGCCGACAGCGCCGCCGCCAGCGGCACATGGTCCAGCGTGATGGGGAAGGTATAGCCGTGCTCGGCGGCGTGGCGGCGCACAGCGGCGGCATCGCGCTCGCGCGCCACGCCCAGCACGGTCAGCCGTTGCCCGGCGGCGGCGCGGTGCAGCTTCTGCACATGCTCGTTGTGGCGGCGACAGAAGGGGCAGGTGGTGGACCAGAAGACCACCACCAGCGCACGCCCTTGGGCCTGCGCCGGGCCGAAGCGGCTGCCGTCGAGCAGCGTCACCTCGGGCCAGGCCACGGCCTGCCCGGGTGCGGCCGGCGCCGCCGCGGCGGCGCTCCACCAGCCCGGGCCGGCGGCCCATGCGGCCACAACCGCAGCGGCGTGGCGACGCTTCATTTGGCGCTCTGCTCCATCAGCAGATAGGTGTTGTAGGCGTTGATGCGGTTGGCTGCCTTGAACAGCGGCAGGTTCTCGAAGCGCGACCAGTCGGCCTTGGCATAGGCTTCCTCGAAGGGTTCGAGGTTGCGCGCCGCCTCGCCCATGGTCTGCCGCAGGTGCAGCAGGTAGTCGCGCGTGAGCTTGAGGTCGGCCTGCGCGCTGCTGGACACCGGGCCATGGCCGGGCACGATGAGCGCGGCGTCGAAGCCCACCAGCTTGTCCAGCGCCGCCACCCAGCTTCCGCTGTCGGCCTGGCCGACGAAGGGCACGCGGCCGCGGAAGACGATATCGCCGGCAAACAGCACGCGGCTGGCCGGCAGGAACACCACCAGGTCTTCCGTGGTGTGCGCCGGCCCCACCGGCTGCAGCAGGAATTCCACGCCGCCCAGTGTGAAGCGCTCCGGGCCTTCGATCCAGCGGTTGGCCGGCACCAGGCGCGTGCTGTCGTCGATCCAGGGTGCCATCTCCTCGCGGCTGGCCTGCAGCCGCAGCTTCGCGGTGTCGGAATGCAGGTAGGCCTGGCCGCTGCGGTGCGCGGTGATGGTGGCGCCCAGGGCCTGGAAGGCCTGCAGGCCATACACGTGGTCGGCGTGATAGTGCGTCACGACGACGTGCTTCACCGGCTGCGGCGTGATGCGGCGGATGGCGGCGATGAGTTCCTCGGCCAGCGGCGGCGAGCCCAGCGCGTCGATCACCACCACGCCCGCCGGCGTGACCACGAAGGCGGCGTTGGAGATGAAATTGCGGTTGGCCGACGAGCCCAGCGCCGACACGCCCTGCACCATCCACACGCCCGGCGCCACTTCCTGCGGCTGCACCGGCTGGGCTGCTGCCGGGCCACTGCGCAAGGCCAGTGCGGCGAGCCACAAGCACAGCACCGGCCCAACACGCTTGAGATTGCGCAAACCGGCCGCCAGGGTTTTCCCCGTCGGTATCGCCATCATCCAACCATACATTCGCATGCAGTGATATTAGCCGCCTGCAGGGGCCGCACGCAAGCGTGGAATACACATGAACTACTTCATGGTGCGGCCCTGCTGGCGGAGCAGAATCTTCGCTGCCCCAAAACCCAAGGAGACAAGACGATGATCCGGATTTCGGTGTTTGCTGCCGCGGCCATGGCTCTGGCGGCCCCGCCCGCCCTGGCGCAGGACGCCCAACTGGCGCGCAACCTGGCCGCCACCTGCGCCAACTGCCACGGCACGAATGGCGCGGCGCGCGGCGACATGAAGGTACTGGCCGGCGTCAGCGCCGACAAGCTGATCGCCTTGATGAACGACTACCGTTCCGGCGACCAGCCGGCAACGATCATGCACCAGATCTCCAAGGGCTACACCGACGAGCAGATCAAGCTCATCGCCGGCTATTTCGCTGCCCAGCAGCCCAAGAAGTGAGGCGCCGCATCATGAGCTTCGAGCAACAAACCGACCACACCGACCTTTCGCGCCGCCGCCTGCTGGGCGCCGGTTTCGCCCTGTCCGGCCTGGCGCTGGCCGGCTGCGCCACGGCGCCTGACAGCGGTCCCTCGATCGGCCGCGTCGTCATCGTCGGCGGCGGCTTCGGCGGCGCTACCGCAGCGCGCTACCTCAAGATGTGGGGCGGCAATGTCGACGTGACGATGGTCGAGCGCAACCCCAATTTCATCTCCTGCCCGATGTCCAACCTGGTGCTCGGCGGCCACAAGCAGATGGCCGACATCACGCGCGGCTACGAAGGCCTGAAGGCCCTGGGCGTGAAGGTGGTGCAAGGCGACGTCACGGCCATCGACGCGGCGGGCAAGAAGGTACGCCTGGCCGGCGGCAGCGAACTGCCCTACGACCGGCTGATCGTCTCGCCGGGCATCGACTTCATGACCGACGCCGTGGGCGGCCTGGCCTCGGCCCTGGCCACCGACCAGGTGACGCACAGCTGGAAGGCCGGCCCGCAGACGGTGCTGTTGCGCAAGCAGCTCGAGGCCATGCCCGACGGCGGCATATTCGCCATCGCCATTCCCAAGGTGCCCTACCGCTGCCCGCCCGGGCCGTACGAGCGCGCCTGCATGGTGGCCAGCTATTTCAAGACCGCCAAGCCGAAGTCGAAGGTGCTGGTGCTGGACGCCAACCCCGAGATCACGAGCAAGAAGGGCCTCTTCGAGAAGGCCTTCAAGGACCATTACGCCGGCATCCTGGAATACCGTGCCAACAACGAGCTGAAGTCGGTCGACGGCACCACCGCCAAGCTCGAGTTCGACGACGTCAAGGCCACCGTGCTGAACGTGATCCCGCCGCAACGCGCCGGCGATATCGCCCGCAGCGCCGGCCTGGTGAACATGAACGACCGCTGGGTGGGCGTGAACTGGCTGACGATGGAGTCCACCGCGCGTCCGTTCATCCACGTGCTGGGCGACGCCACCTTCTCGGCGCCGGCCATGCCCAAGAGCGGCCACATGGCCAACCAGCACGCCAAGGTGGCGGCGGCGGCGATCATCCAGTTGCTCAAGGGCGAGGCCGTCAACGCCACGCCGGTGGTCATGAACACCTGCTACAGCTTC
>JAABPT010000437.1 GCA_011391855.1 Burkholderiales bacterium | reverse complement strand
GGTGGTCGCGATGCCCGCCAGCCGCAAGGCCGGTGCCGTGAAGATGCCGCCGCGCGAGCGGCTCGTCATCCGCCTGCCGGCCTACGAGCAGGTGAAGAGCGACGCCGTGCTCTACGCCCACGCCAACCGCGTGCTGCACCTGGAGACCAATCCCGGCAATGCGCGCGCGCTGGTGCAGCGGCATGGTGAAAGGGACGTCTGGATCAACCCGCCGCCGATCCCGCTGACCACGCCCGAGATGGACCACGTATTCGGCCTGCCCTATGCGCGCAGCCCGCACCCGGCGTATGCCGACGCCAGCGGCGGCCACGACGGCGCGACCAAGATCCCGGCCTGGGAGATGATCCGCTTCAGCGTCAACATCATGCGCGGCTGCTTCGGCGGCTGCACCTTCTGCAGCATCACCGAGCACGAAGGCCGCATCATCCAGAGCCGCAGCGAGGACTCGATCATTCACGAGATCGAGGACATGCGCGACAAGGTCAAGGGCTTCACCGGCGTTGTCAGCGACCTCGGCGGCCCCACCGCCAACATGTGGCGTATCGGCTGCAAGAGCCGCGAGATCGAATCCGCGTGCCGCAAGCCGAGTTGCGTCTACCCCGGCATCTGCCCCAACCTGAATACCGACCACGGCCCGCTGGTGGGTCTGTACCGGCGCGCGCGTTCGCTGCGCGGCGTGAAGAAGGTGCTCATCAGCAGCGGCGTGCGCTACGACCTGGCCGTGCAGAGCCCGGAATACGTGAAGGAACTGGTACAGCACCACGTGGGCGGCTACCTGAAGATCGCGCCCGAGCACACCGAGGCCGGGCCGCTGGCCAAGATGATGAAGCCCGGCATCGGCAGTTACGACCGCTTCAAGAAGATGTTCGAGCAGTACACCGCGGAGGCCGGCAAGAAGCAGTACCTCATTCCCTACTTCATCGCCGCGCACCCGGGCACCAGCGACGAGGACATGATGAATCTGGCGCTGTGGCTGAAGAAAAACGGCTTCAAGGCCGACCAGGTGCAGACCTTCTACCCTTCGCCCATGGCCACCGCCACGGCCATGTACCACACCGACCTGAACCCGCTGAAGGGCATCAGCCGGCAGACCGAAGGGCCGGCGGCGCGGGCGGAAAAGGTGGACATCGTGCGCGGCGAGAAGCGCCGCCGACTGCACAAGGCCTTCCTGCGCTGGCACGACGCCAACAACTGGCCGCTGCTGCGCGAGGCACTCAAGCGAATGGGCCGCGCCGACCTCATCGGCAACGGCAAGCACCACCTGATTCCCAGCTTCCAGCCGGCCACCGACGGCGGCTACGTGAGCGCGCGGCGCAAGAACAGCACCGAGGCCGGTGCGCGCACGTCCACCGTGACGCGCGGGCGGGTGTTGACGCAGCACACGGGGCTGCCGCCGCGCGAGACGGGCGCGTCACCGACCAGTGCCACCAGCGGGCCGCCGCGCCGCAAGCGCCGTTGATGCGGCATTGATGCGGCGCTCCCTGATTCACGGCGCCAGCGGTCAGCGCCTCTTCGTGCCGCCCAGCAGCGACCCCAGCACGCCGCGAAAGAGTTCGCGCCCCACGGCCGATCCCATGCTGCGCACAGCAGACGCCGCGGCCTTCTCGGCCAGGCCTGGGTAGCGCCCGCCGCGCGGGCCGGTGCTGCCGAAGATGGCGTCCTTCAGGCTGTCGAGCATGCCGCCGCCGGCCGCACCGGTGCCGGCCGTGGCGGGTGGCGCGCCGGGGATCGTCGGCGTGCGCGGGCTGCCGACCTGCGGCGCGGCCGCAGCAGGCGCTTCGGCGCGGCCACGCAGAATCTCGTGCGCCGACTCACGGTCCACCGTGTTCTCGTAAGTGCCGGCCACCAGCGAACCGGCCACCAATGCCTGCCGCTGCTGCGGCGTGATGGGCCCGATCTGGCTGCCCGGCGGCAGCACGTAGACGCGCTCGGTCACGCTCGGCCTGCCCTTGGCGTCGAGAAAACTCACCAGCGCCTCGCCCACCGCCAGCTCGGTGATGGCCGCGGCCATGTCGCCGATCTTCGGGTTCGGCCGCATCGTCTCGGCCGCGGCCTTCACCGCCTTCTGGTCGCGCGGCGTGAAGGCGCGCAGCGCGTGCTGCACGCGGTTGGCCAGCTGCGCCAGCACGGTGTCGGGCACGTCGAGCGGGTTCTGCGTCACGAAATACACGCCCACGCCCTTGCTGCGCACCAGCCGCACGACGAGTTCGATCTTCTCGATCAGCGCCTTGGGGGCATCGTTGAACAGCAGGTGCGCTTCGTCGAAGAAGAACACCAGCTTGGGCTTGTCCAGGTCGCCCACCTCGGGCAGCATTTCGAACAGTTCGCTCAGCATCCAGAGCAGGAAGGTGGCGTACAGCCGCGGCGAATTCATCAACTTGTCGGCGGCCAGGATATTGATCAGGCCCTGGCCGTCCACCGTCTGCATGAAATCGGCGATGTCGAGCATGGGCTCGCCGAAGAACCGGTCGCCGCCCTGCTGCTCGATCTGCATCAGCCCGCGCTGGATGGCGCCGATGCTGGCGGCGCTGATATTGCCGTATTCGGTGGTGAAGGCCTTGGCGTTGTCGCCCAGGTGCTGCAGCATGGCGCGCAGGTCCTTCATGTCCAGCAGCAGCAGGCCGTGGTCGTCGGCGATCTTGAAAGCCAGGTTCAGCACGCCGGCCTGCGTTTCGTTCAGGGCCAGCATGCGCGAAAGCAGCAGCGGCCCCATGTCGGACACCGTGGCGCGCACCGGGTGGCCTTGTTCGCCATAGACGTCCCACAGCGTCACCGGGCAGGCCACGCTCTGCGGTTCGGGCAGGCCGCGTTCCTTGATCACGGCGGCGATCTTGCCGCCGAGGTGGCCTTTCTGGCTGATGCCGGTGAGGTCGCCCTTCACGTCGGCCATGAACACCGGCACGCCGATGCGGCTGAAGCTTTCGGCCAGCGTCTGCAGCGTGATCGTCTTGCCGGTGCCGGTGGCGCCGGTGATCAGGCCGTGGCGGTTGGCCAGCGCGGGCAGCAATTCGCAGGACACGTCGCCGTGCATCGCGACGAGGATCGGTTCAGTCATGGGTTCGGGCTCCGGCTGCGGGTTGCCGTGCAGTCTAGTGCAGCGCCTGAGGCGCAACCATGGGCCGGGGCGCGGCCACCGCCGGTTCAGGGGGTGAGGGCCAGCAGCTTGTCCAGCGTGGGCTGGCACCAGCCGCGGTCGGCCTCTTCCAGCGCGGCGAAGGCCTCGCGTGCCTGCGCCACTGCCGCGGCGCGGCCGGCGGCGTTGCCGTCGGCGGCCTCGGCCAGCGCCAGGGCTTCGTGGCCGAAGAAGCGCTCCAGGGCTGGCGCCTCGTGTGCCTGCACGATGGCCAGGCACTGTTGCGCATGGTGGCGCGCCAGCGCCGGGTCGCCGGCCTGCAGCCAGGTCATGGCCAGTCGGTATTCGGCGCGTTCGGTCTCCAGCCAGCCGCCAGCCACGGCCCAGAAGCGGCGGGCGGCCTGGGCGGCCGTGATCATGAGCGCGCGCTCGGCGGCGCTGCGCTGCGCCTTCTCTTCCAGCGTGCAGGCCAGGTTGTTGGCGGTGACGGCCAGGGCGCGGTTTGCGGCGTCGGCGGGGTCCAGCCCGGCGCGGTCGGCTTCGGCCAGGGCCTCGGCGAACAAGGTGCTGGCGCGCGGTGTGTCGCGCTCGGCCAGGTTGGCGGCAGCCAGCGCGCCGACGCGGATGCGGTCGGAGAGGGTCATTGCGCCGCGTTCGTCGGCGCCGCCCTCGCACAAGGCCAGGCTGGCCTGGAACCGTGCCAACGCCGCGGCGGCTGCCCCGCCAGGGCTGCAGGCCGGGTGCGCGGCCAGCAACCGCAGCAGCGCGCGGCCATCGTGCCAGCGGCCGAGGTGTTCGCCCCAGACGTGGTGGACGAGATTCGCCAGCGGCGCGATCTGGGCCTCTTCGGTCACCAGGCCCGGCCCCTGCTCGGCCAGGCGCTCGGCCACGGCGTCGGGGTCGGTGGCGTGCTCGTCCCAGGCCAGGTTCAGGAAGCTGTCGAAATCCATGGCGGTTTCCTCCTGGCCGCAACGGTAGCAAGCCGCCGGTGGCGGGCCAAGGGCCGCCGGCTAAAATTTGCGTTTCCTTCAGAAAAGCAGGGCAGCATGGCCGGTCACTCCAAATGGGCCAATATCCAGCACCGCAAAGGCCGCCAGGACGAAAAGCGCGGCAAGGCCTGGACACGCGTGATCCGCGAGATCATGGTCGCGGCGCGGCTGGGCGGCGGCGACCCCACGGCCAACCCGCGACTGCGGCTGGCCATCGAGAAGGCCAAGGCGGTGAACCTGCCGGTGGACACCGTCAAGCGCAATATCGACAAGGCCACCGGCAACCTCGAAGGCGTGAGCTACGAGGAGATCCGCTACGAAGGCTACGGCATCGGCGGCGCGGCTGTCATCGTGGACTGCATGACCGACAACCGCGTGCGTACCGTGGCCGAGGTGCGCCACGCCTTCAGCAAATACGGCGGCAACATGGGCAGCGAAGGCAGCGTGGCCTTCCAGTTCAAGCATTGCGGGCAGCTCGTCTTCGCACCCGGCACCAGCGAGGACAAGGTCATGGAAGTGGCGCTGGAAGCCGGCGCCGACGACGTGATCACCGACGACGACGGCGCCGTGGAGGTGCTCACCGCGCCGCTGGAATTCGAGTCCGTGAAGGCGACGCTGGAAGCCGCCGGGCTGAAGCCCGAAGTGGCCGAAGTGACGATGCGCGCCGAAAACGAGATCGAACTCAGCGGCGAAGATGCGCAGCGCATGCAGAAGCTGCTGGACGTGCTGGAAGACCTGGACGACGTGCAGGACGTCTACCACAACGCACTCATCGAAGAATGAGCGCGCGATGAAGGTTCTCGTCATCGGCGGCGGTGGCCGCGAACACGCGCTGGCCTGGAAGTTGAAGCAGTGCGAACGTGTGCAGACCGTCTTCGTGGCCCCCGGCAACGGCGGCACCGGGGCCGACCCGGACCTGCGCAACGTGCCGCTCACCGACCCGGCGCGCCTGGCCGACTTTGCCGCGGCCGAGAAGGTGGCGCTCACCGTCGTCGGCCCCGAGGCCCCGCTGGCCGCCGGCGTGGTGGACCTGTTCCGCGCCCGCGGGCTGCGCATCTTCGGCCCCACGCAGGCCGCCGCACAGCTGGAAAGCTCCAAGGCTTACGCCAAGGAATTCATGCAGCGCCACGGCATCCCCACCGCTCTGTACGCCACCTTCACCGACGCCGCTGCGGCGCACGGCCACGTGGACCGTCACGGCGCGCCCATCGTCGTGAAAGCCGACGGCCTGGCCGCCGGCAAGGGCGTGGTGGTGGCCATGGACACGGCCGAAGCGCATGCGGCCATCGACCACATGCTGCAGGGTGAAGGCGCACGTGTCGTCATCGAGGACTTCATGGCCGGCGAGGAAGCCAGCTTCATCGTCATGTGCGACGGCGCGCATGTCGTGAGCCTGGCCACCAGCCAGGACCACAAGCGCATCTTCGACGGCGACCAGGGCCCCAACACCGGCGGCATGGGCGCCTATTCACCCGCGCCGGTGGTCACGCCCAACGTGCATGCGCGGGTCATGCAGGACATCATCCTGCCCACGGTGGCCGGCATGGCCAAGGACGGCGCGCCTTACACCGGATTCCTGTACGCCGGGCTGATGATCGACGAACAGGGCCGGCCGCGCACGGTGGAATTCAACTGCCGGCTCGGCGACCCCGAGGCGCAGGTCATCCTGATGCGGCTGAAGAGCGACCTCTTCGACGTGCTGATGCACGCCACCGAGGGCGCCCTGCACCAGGTGGAACTGCAGTGGGACCGCCGCGTGGCTTTGGGCGTGGTGATGGCCGCGCACGGCTACCCGGCCGCGCCGCGCAGCGGCGACGCCATCACCGGGCTGCCGGCGGGCAGCGGCGAACTTCAGGTCTTCCACGCCGGCACCGCGTTGGACGACGGCCGCCTGCTCACCGGCGGCGGCCGCGTGCTGTGCGTCACTGCCCTGGGTGAATCGGTGCGTCTGGCGCAGCAGCGCGCGCTGCAGGCCGTGCGCGGCATCCACTTCGACGGTGCGCAGTGGCGCAACGATATCGGCCACCGCGCCATCAAGTCCGCCAGCCCGCCCGCCGCACCGCCCGCTGCAACATGATCGCGACCCCCGCCATCGACACGACCCCGGTGCGCGACTACCTGCTCGGCCTGCAGGCCCGCATCGTCGGCACCATGCAGGCCGAGGACGGCAAGGCTTTTCTCAGCGACGGCTGGCAGCGCCCGGCCGGCGGCAAGCTGGAAGGCGCCGGCTTGTCGCAGCTGGTGGAAGAGGGCGGCTTGCTGGAACGCGGCGGCTGCAATTTCAGCCACGTGAAAGGTGCCGCGCTGCCGCCTTCGGCCACCCAGCATCGCACCGAGCTGGCCGGCGCCCCTTTCGAGGCTTTGGGCGTTTCGCTGGTCATGCATCCGCGCAACCCCTACGTGCCCACGGTGCACATGAACGTGCGGCTGCTGGCGGCCTTCCCGGCCGGGCAAGCGCCAGTGACGTGGTTCGGCGGCGGCATGGATCTCACGCCCTACTACGGCTTCGAGGAAGACGCGCGCCACTTCCACGTCACCTGCCGCGACGCGCTGGCGCCCTTCGGTGCCGACAAATACCCGCGCTTCAAGCAGTGGTGCGACGAATACTTCTTCCTGAAGCACCGCAACGAACCGCGCGGCGTGGGTGGCGTCTTCTTCGATGACTTCAACGAAGGCGGTTTCGAATACGGATTCGCCATGATGCGCGCCGTGGGCGACGCCTTCCTGCCGGCCTACCTGCCCGTCACGCAGCGCCGCAGCGACACGCCCTATGGCGAGCGCGAACGCGACTTCCAGGCCTACCGGCGCGGCCGTTATGTCGAGTTCAACCTGGTGTGGGATCGCGGCACGCATTTCGGTCTGCACGGCGGCGGCCGCACCGAGAGCATCCTGATGAGCATGCCGCCCATCGTGAAGTGGCGCTACGACTGGCACCCCGAGCCGGGCACGCCCGAGGCGCGGCTGTACACCGATTTCTTGCGCCCGCGCGACTGGGCTGCTGCGTGACGGACTCCGCCGCGCGACGGGTCGGCCTGTTCGGCGGCAGCTTCGACCCCGTGCACAACGCGCACCTGGCGCTGGCGCGCTCGGCACTGGCCGAACTGCCACTGGACGAAGTGCGCTGGATCCCGGCCGGCCAGGCCTGGCAGAAGGCGCGGCCGCTCACCGACGCCGTGCACCGCGAGGCGATGCTGCGGCTGGCGCTGGCCGGCGAGCCGCGCTTCGTGCTCGACCGCCTGGAGATCCAGCGCCCCGGCCCCAGCTATACGCTGGATACCGTGCTCGAACTGGCCGCGGCGCAGCCGGGCACGCAGTGGTTCCTGATCATCGGCCACGACCAGTACGCCGGCCTGCACACCTGGAATGGCTGGCAGCAATTGCTGGCGCAGGTCACTTTGGCCGTGGCCAACCGGCCGGGCGAGGTGAGCGAGGTGCACGAAGACGTGCGTCGCTGCAGCCACCGCGTGGTGCCGCTGCCCATGCTCGACATCTCGGCCACCTTGGTTCGCGAACGCGTGGCCGCCGGCCAGGACATTTCCACACTGGTGCCGCTCGAAGTGGCGCGCTATATTGATTCATATCGGCTCTACCGAGCCCGCCCTGGGAGTTGAATGGACATCCGCAAGCTGCAACGCGCCATCGTCGATGGCCTGGAAGACGTGAAGGCACAGCACATCACCGTCTTGAATACCGAACACCTCTCGGCGCTGTTCGAACGCGTGATCATCGCGTCGGGCACGAGCAACCGGCAGACCAAGGCGCTGGCCGCCAGCGTGCGCGACAGCGTCAAGTCGCGCGGCATGCCGGTGCTGGCCACCGAGGGCGAGGACAACGGCGAGTGGATCATCGTGGACTGCGGCGCCGCCGTGGTGCACATCATGCAGCCCAACATCCGCGACTACTACCACCTGGAAGAGATCTGGGGCGGCAAGCCGGTGCGCATGAAGGTGGGCGAGGTCAAGGCCGGGCTCGTGAAGGCCAGCGAACCCGAGCCAGCGCGCAAGGCCGCAGCGCGCACGGCGGCCAGGTCCGCGGCGAAGTCCACGCCCATGCCGGCAACCGCCAGGCCCGCGGCGAAGAAGCCGGCCACGCGCAAGGCGCCCGTCAAGCCGGCGAGCGTCAGCCGCCCGGCCGCCGGTCAGGCCACGGCAGCGAAAGCCGCGCCCGCACGCAAGGCGGCGCCACGCAAGGCTGCAGCCGGCAAGACACCGGTACGCAAGACACCGGAACGCAAGACAACAGCGCGCAAGACCGCCCGCGCCCGCTAGCCGCCATGAAGCTGCTGGTGGTGGCGGTGGGCCAGCGCCAACCGGCCTGGGCGGACGCAGCCTGGGCCGACTTCGCCAAGCGCTTCCCGCCCGAGATGCGGCTGGAACTCAAGGCGCTGAAAGCCGAACCTCGCAGCGGCGGCAAGACACCGGCGCAGTGCATGGCCGCCGAGGCGCAGCGCATCGAAGCGGCCTGCCCCAAGGGTGCGCGCCGCGTGGTGCTCGACGAACACGGCACCCGGCTCACCACGGTGCAACTGGCCGCGCGCCTGCGCGCCTGGCGCGGCGAGGGGCGCGACGTGGCCCTGCTCGTCGGCGGCCCCGACGGGCTGGACCCGGCGCTCAAGACCACCACCGACGAAAACCTGCGCTTGAGCGACCTGACGCTGCCGCACGCCTTCGCCCGCGTGCTGCTGGCCGAAGCGCTGTACCGCGCGTGGTCGGTGACCGAAGGCCACCCCTACCACCGCGAATAGGCCCACGCAGGCCCGCGCGGGCGTTTTCAGTGCCGACCCGCTGGCCGGGGCCCTGACGGCGGCGGCCTTCGGGCGTTGCGCCGGACCCCGTGGGTCAGCCATGCCGCGGCAAAAAGCGAAAGGCTGCTCAGCGCCGTGGCGAACGACACGCCCAGGATCCACGGCGACGCGACGGCCGCCAGCAGGTAGAGCGCTGGCAAACGACCGTACAACCATTCAGGCAACCACATGTTGGGACTCCATTTGCACGGGCACAGGTTCACCCAGCGGGCGCTGCAGTGGAACCCCGTGAATGCTGGGTGGCGCTGCCGCCGGCGCTGAATTCGTGACGCATGACAGGCCGGTCGGCCCCAGGCGCGGGCCGGTGGCTGCCCACAAGCGCGGGTGTGCGGGCTCTTGCCGTGGGCGTTGCCCGGGTCAGCCCGCGTGGCGCCTGGGGTCTGCGCGTGGAGAATGCGCGGGCATGCCGCAGTACCCCTTCATCTACCTGGCCTCGGCCAGCCCGCGCCGCCGCCAGTTGCTCGACCAGATCGGCGTGGTGCACCACCCGCTGCTGGCCGACGAGGTGGAGGACGTGGAAGAGCTCGAAGCCGAGCGCCGCGGCGAGTTGCCCGCCGACTATGTGCGGCGTGTCACGCTGGCCAAGTTGCAGGCGGCGCGCCAGCGGCTGCTGCGGCGCCGCCTGCCGGCGGCACCCATCTTGTGCGCCGACACCACGGTGGCCGCCGGCCGGCGCATCCTGGGCAAGCCGCGCAACGCCGAAGAAGCGCTGGCCACGCTGCGGCTGCTGTCGGGCCGGACCCACCGCGTACTGACGGCGGTGGCCGTGGGCGCCGGGCGCCAGACGCTCGTCGAAGTGAATGTCTCGAAGGTGCACGTGGCGCCGATGTCGGAGCTCAGCATCCGCCGCTACGTGGCCAGCGGCGAACCCTTCGGCAAGGCCGGCGCCTATGCGGTGCAGGGCCGCGTCGCGGCCTGGATCGAGCGCATCGAGGGCAGCTACACCGGCATCATGGGCTTGCCGTTGTTCGAAACCGCCCGATTGCTGACCCGCGCCCGCGTGGCACTGGACGTTTGAACCATGGCCGGACAAGACATCCTCATCAACTGGGCGCCGCAGGAAACGCGCGTGGCGATCGTGGAAAACGCCGTCGTGCAGGAACTGCACGTCGAGCGCACGCTGGAGCGCGGCTGGGTCGGCAATGTCTACCTGGGCAAGGTGGTGCGCGTGCTGCCCGGCATGCAGAGCGCTTTCGTCGACATCGGCCTGGACCGCGCGGCCTTTCTGCACGTGGCCGACCTGAACGTGGCCGGCAATGTCGGGCCGCGCGCCGAGGGGCGTCCCGAGCCGCCGCCGGTGCCCATCGAGCGCCAGGTCTTCGAGGGCCAGACGATCACCGTGCAGGTCATCAAGGACGCCATCGGCACCAAGGGGGCGCGGTTGTCGGCGCAGGTGTCGATCGCCGGGCGCATGCTGGTCTTCCTGCCGCACGACAACCACATCGGCATCAGCCAGAAGATCGGTTCGCACGAACTGCGCGAGCAGTTGCGCGCCCGGGTGCAGGCGCTGGCCACCGCCAATCCGGAAGACCAGGGCGGCGGCTTCATCCTGCGCACCAACGCCGAAGAGGCCAGCGACGAGGAGCTGGCCGAGGACATTGCCTACCTGCGCCGCGCCTGGGCGCTGATCCGCGAACGCGCGCAGACCTCGCCCCCCGGCACGCTGCTGCACCAGGACCTGAGCCTGGCCGAGCGCGTGCTGCGCGACCTGGTCAACGAGACCACGCAGACCATACGCATCGACAGCAAGCTGCAGTACGACGCGCTGCAGGGATTCGGCGCCGCCTACATGCCGCGCGCGCTGGCCAAGCTGGAGCTGTACCGCGGCGAGCGGCCCATCTTCGACCTCTTCGGCATCGAGGAAGAGATCGTGCGCGCGCTGGCGCGGCGCGTGGACCTGAAGAGCGGCGGCTACCTCATCATCGACCAGACCGAGGCGCTGACCACGGTGGACGTCAACACTGGCGGCTTCGTTGGCGCGCGTAATTTCGACGACACCATCTTCAAGACCAACCTGGAAGCGGCGGGCGCGCTGGCGCGGCAGCTGCGGCTGCGCAACCTGGGCGGCATCATCATTGCCGACTTCATCGACATGACGCGCGCCGACCACCAGGAGGCCGTGCTGGCCGAATTGCGCAAGCAGCTCGCGCGCGACCGCACGCGCACCACGGTGAGCGGTTTCACGCAACTGGGCCTGGTGGAAATGACGCGCAAGCGCACGCGCGAAAGCCTGGCCCATATGCTGTGCGAACCCTGCCCCACCTGCCAGGGCCGGGGCCAGGTGAAGACGGCACGCAGCGTGTGCTACGACATCCTGCGCGAGATCTTGCGCGAGGCGCGACAGTTCAGCCCGAAGGAATTCCGCGTCATCGCCAGTGCGGCGGTGGTGGAGATGTTGCTCGACGAAGAGAGCGTGCACATCGCGGGCTTGAGCGAATTCATCGGGCGGCCGATTTCGCTGAGCGCGGAGGCGACGATGAATCCGGAGCAGTACGACATCGTGTTGATGTAGCGGTGGGTCTGGCCCATGCGCCAGGGTCGGGGCACCCAACGAGCGCAGACAGTCGAGCGCCGTGCCGGAGGGGGCTCGGGAACGGCTTTTCCATCGAGGGGTCGGTGAGGCCTGCACTCCTGTAAGGAGGCAGCAATTAGGGCCGCTTTAGCCGGCTAAAGGACTTCCCGACTGCGCGCGATCACATTCGAGTCTTTGCCACCTGCGCCGCGGCACGGACAGCAGATCTCGACGCCCGGTTCTGGGAACAAGAAAGCGGGTCACATGGACATGACAATCCGGCAAGCAGACGAGCGCGGGCTCGCCACCGCCCCTGATCTGACTCTCGATCAGCTCAGTGCACTGATGATCGATGAAATCGGCGTCGGCCTCATCGTCTGCGAGCTTTCGGGCGTCGTGCGGCTTGCGAACCGAAGCGCCGAACAGGAGCTCGCTTGCGGCACCTGTTTGCACCGGGTGGGCCAGACGCTGCGATGCGCCGGTGAGTCGAACCCGCCGCTCGACGGCGCCATCGGATCTGCCGGGCGCACGCGTTGTCGGCATCTGGTGGAACTCAGCGGCGGCGCCCGTCGACTGCTGGTGTCCGTCGTTCCCTTTCCGCTGAGTGGATCGCACGAACCCCTGGTGATGATCATGCTGGGCAACCGGGACATTTGCTCGACACAGGGGCTGGAACTGCTGTCGGCCATTCACGGCCTGACGTTGGCCGAGCGCCGCGTGCTGGCCGATCTGCTCCACGAGCAGACGCCACGCGAGATCGCCAAGGCCCACGGGGTTTCGCTGACGACGGTGCGCACGCAGATCGTCTCGATCAGGGACAAGTTCGGTGTACACAGCATCGAGGCGCTGCTGCGCCGCGCGGCCGAGCTTCCGCCTGAACCGGGCGCCCCGCAGCGCTAGGTCGATGGGTCTGCAGGCGGCACCGCGTCACTCGGGCAGGCCGGCGCGGCGCATGCCATCGAGGATCCGTGACAAGTGCGACGGCTGCAGCGGGTACCGAGCGCCGAACGTCGAGATGCGGAAATCGGGCTCGGCGCGAAGGAACGCGTCCGCTTGCGCTTGCGCTTCGCCCATCTGGCCCGCCAGCGACAGCGCAGCAACGAGCAGCCGCCACGCAGCCCGATAGCCCGGGTTCAGCCGCCGCGCCTTGGCGAGCCACGTCACCGCCTCGTCGTCGCGGCCCAGAATGAGGCACGCGGTGCCATGCGTCGTGCAGAACGCGAACGTGAACGGGTCGAACGGGCTCAGGCGCATCGCAATGGCGACGCGACGCAAGGCCTCCTCGGCCTCGCCACCATAAGCGAGTGTCGCGGCGCTTCGACCCCATGCCACCGTGCACCCCGGGTGTATCGAAAGCGCCTGGCCAAAGAGATCCATCGCAGCGTCGAAATTCCTGCACACATAGGACTCGACATGGCCAGCCACCGACAGCGCCAGCGCGTCCCGGGCATCCAGTTCGATCGCGCGCCGTGACAACTGCACCGCCAGCCGCCCGTCCTCACTGCCTTGCGGGCTGCGCCCTTCGCCCAGCTTGAGGCTGTGCCACCACGCCAGGTGGGCGTGCGCGCGCGTGTAGCCGGGGTCGATTTCGATCGCTCGGCGCAGCAGGTCGCCTGCACGCTCGAAGCCGCCGTCGGAGAAGCTGTGCATCACACCGAGCCCGCGCAGCAGGCAGTCGTAGGCGCTCAGGTTGCGGGTCGGGCGCTTGGCCGCTGAGGCGATCTCCGCTTCCTCCACTCTGGCGTCGATGGCCGCGGACAGACGGGCCGCGATGCGGGTTTGAAACTCGAACAAGTCCTCGCCGGTGCCTTCAAAGTGGTCGGCCCAGAGGTTCCGGCCCGTCCCCGCCTCGACCAGCTCGGCGCCGATGCGCAGCTTCTTCGCCAGGCGACGCACAGACCCGTACACGAGATAGCGCACACCCAGCTCGGTGGCGATCTGCTGCGGCGAGCTCGTGCTGCCGCGGTAGCGAAGGCTCGAATTGCGTGCGATCACGAACAACCCGTGATTGGCGGAAAGCAACGTGATGATTTCCTCCGTCATGCCGTCGCCGAAGTAGGCGTCGACGGCGCGATGGGTGTCGAACGGCAGTACGGCCACGGTCGGCCGGGTCGACGACGGTACGACCAGCGGTGGCGTACCGCTGGCCCGCGTGGCCGGCAGCACCAGGCGGTAGCCTCGCCCGGGCAAGGTGACGATCGCAGCTGGCCCCAGCAGTTTTCGCAACGCCGAGATCTGCACCGAGAGGTTGTTGTCCTCGATCTCGACATCGGGCCAGACGGCATTCAGCAATTCGTCCTTGGTCGCGACGCGGTCGCACCGCTCGACGAGGGCCAGCAGCACATCGAACGCACGCGCGCCGACAGGGACCGGAGCGCCATCGATGCGAAGCTGACGCTCGGTTGGCCAGATCTCGAAGCTGCCGCAATCGAAGCGATCGGACAAGGCTCACCTCTCTGTGCACACGCTTGGATGATCGACATCTGCATCGGCGAATGCAAGGCCCGCAAGATGGCCGGTCGAGGCGGCTCGCCGGCTCGGGCGTTCACCGGGGCCCGGGCGTGTTCCGGCCCGTCTATTCAAACGTGGGGGTGTGCTCGTTCCGTCCTACCGCGGTATGAGGCGGCAGATTTCGGAGCGACTAACCTCTGCTCACGGAGGCGCCCTGAGACATCCGGCGCAACCTGGTCCCATCCACGGATGTCCTGTCGAGGAGTAGCAATGAACAAGTTGACGAAGACGGTGTTGTCCCTGGCCATCGGCATCGCGGCGACGGCGCAGGCCCAGCAGGTGATCGTGATCGAAGGGCAACGCGAAGTCGTAGACCCGTCGGCACTGATCGGCGAGGACAGCGGTTCGTTCCACCTTTCGCGCCAGTCCGCGGCGACGCCCAGCATGGGCGCCGCGCCGGCCGACGCGCGCCGCAGCGCCATGACCGACGCGCTGGTGCGCGAAGACAGCGGTGCGGCGTACTTTGCGAGCCTGCCGCTGGGTCCTGGCGTCGACCGCATCGTGGTGGTGGCCGATCTGGATCAGGCCCGCGCCAGCGGCCAGCTCGCGGCCCTGGTCAGCGAGGACAGCGGTTCGGCGTGGCTGCAGCGCTCGCGGAGCAGCGTGACGACAGCCCGCATCGACGTCGGCCCCGACCTCGGCGACCGCCCCCTGCCTGGTCAGGCGTTTGCAGCTTTCGCGGCACCTGCAAGTTGAATGCTGATGGGGCCCGCCACCGCCAAGCGGCAGGTTTGCGTGGTGGCGGGCAGATCATGGTCGACCGGAAATGGAGACTTCAATGAACACCAAACCTTGGTTGTCCGTGATTGACACCGTGCTGAACGGGCCACGCTTTGTCGCGGCCAGACCCTCTACGACGCCAGAGCGTGTGTGGACCGCATGGCAGCCTGCGCCCACGCCCGCGAGCAGTTCGGTGGATATTCAGTTCAACGGTGCGAAACCCACTGGACTCTGGTCGTCGGTGGCGACGCGCGCGATCCACCGCGTCGAGGAGTTCGTCATGCTGCTGATCATGTTGCACTTCGCTGTCGGCATGTTGGGCATCCTGTTCGGTTGGTAGTCGCCTGCTGTTGGGCATCCAGCAACAATACCTTGAACACGGTGGGTGCTCGGCAAATCATGCCCGGGTGGACTTGGCGCAGACCATCGAAGCCAAGTACCAGCCGCTTGCGGGCCGGCTTGACGAGGCAACGCTGAGGTTGCGGGTGGCTGCCGAGGCACGCAGCATTGGGCGGGGCGGAGTCGGCGTGGTGGCCAAGGCGCCAGGTCGGCGCTGCGCTGGAGCTGCAAGAGCACGGCGCGCCTGGCGCAGGAGTTGAACCGCCAGGGCCACCAGGTCAGTCAACGCACGGTATGCGACCGGCTGGCCCAGATGCACTACAGCCTGCAGTCGGTGCGCAAGACCCGCAAGGGCACCCGGCACCCGGACCGCCGGGGGCCAAAGTTCGGGCTGATGCACCTGAAGGACCAAGCGGCCTGAGCCGCGTGAGTCAATCCAGGTAGACGCAGGAAACCGGGGGCAGTCGTCGGCACATGTGTCGGCAAGTGCGTCGGCACGTGCGTCGGCACAATGGCCGCAAAGCACCAATCCGAGCCCTGCGTGAACCGCCTGACCATCACCCTGTCCGAAGCCCGTTGCCAGGCGCTGAAGGCAGCCGCCGTGCAGCGCAGCAAAACCATCGACCTGCAGGGTCGCATGAAGTCACCGCGTGCCTTCGTCGAAAGCATCCAACCCGAACCGCTCCTCGCATGCGCCTGCTGCAATACAAAGACCTGAACCTGCGTCGCGTCAGGGCCGCCTTCGACAAGGTCAAGGCCGCCATCGAGGCCGACGACTTCCGCTCGGCCGACGTGAAGAAGCTGCATACGGGGCCCTACTTCCGCGCGAAGCTGGACTACGCCAACCGGCTGCTGCTGCAATTCGCGCGCGTCGAGCGCCATCATGGTGAAGGGGGCCACGAGACGGTGTGCCTGGCGCTGGAGGTGATCGAGAACCACGCCTACGAACGCTCGCGCTTCCTGCGTGGCGCGGTGGTGGACGAGGCGCGCATCGAGCGCGAGCCGCCGACCGAGGCGCGCGCGCCGGCATTGGGCACCGACGCCGCGCCGCTGCGCTGGCTGGGACCGGGCCGCACGCAGTTCGAACTGCTGGACAAGCCCATCGTCTTCGACGAAGCGCAGGAGCAGGCGTATCGCCACCCGGCGCCGCTGGTGCTGATCGGGTCGGCCGGCTCGGGCAAGACCGCCGTCACGCTGGCGCGGCTGCGCGAGGCGGAAGGGCGGGTGCTGTACGTCACGCTCTCGGCGTATCTCGCGCAGGGCGCCCGCGCGCTGCACGCTGCGCACGGCTTCGAAAATCCGAAGCAGGAGGTCGACTTCCTCAGCTACCGCGAGCTGCTGGAAACGCTGCGCGTGCCGCCCGGTCGCGAGGTGACGCTGCCGGCGTTTGCCGCCTGGTGCGAGCGCCATCGCCAGAGCCTGCGGCTGCTGGGCGAGTTGGACGCGCAGGCGCTGTTCGAGGAATTCCGCGGCGTCATCGGCGCGCAGCCTGAAGGCCCGCTGTCGCTGGCCGACTACCTGGCGCTGGGCACGCGGCAAAGCCTGCTGAACGGCGCGCAGCGCGAGCTGGCGCATGAGCTTTTCCAGCGCTACCGTGTCTGGCTGGTGGAGGCGGGCTGGTACGACAGCAATCTCGTCGCGCAGGCCTGGCGCAAGGAGATCGCAGCGGCGCAGCCGCCCGCTTACGACTTCGTCGTCATCGACGAGGTGCAGGACCTCACGCCAGTGCAGCTGGCGCTGGTGCTCGCCCTGCTCAAGCACCCGGGGCAGTTCGTGCTGTGCGGCGACAGCCACCAGATCGTGCACCCCAACTTCTTCAGCTGGGCGGCGCTGAAAAGCCTGTTCTGGCGCGGCCTGGCCGGCGACGCGGCGCAGCGCCAGCCCTTGCAGCTGCTGCAGGCCAACTTCCGCAACACGCGCGCGGTCACGGCGCTGGCCAACCGGCTGCTGAAGGTCAAGCAGGCGCGTTTCGGATCGGTGGACCGCGAGAGCAACTTCCTCGTGCAGGGCAGTTCGCTCGAAGCCGGCCAGGTGCGGCTGCTCGACGCGAAGGACAAGACGCTGGCGCAGCTGGATGCCGCCACCCGGCAGTCGGCGCGCCACGCCGTGATCGTGCTGCGCGACGAGGACAAGCCCGCGGCACGCCAGGCCTTCCACACGCCGCTGGTGTTCTCGGTGCACGAGGCCAAGGGCCTGGAGTACCCGCACGTGCTGCTGTTCAAGCTGGTCTCGGGCCAGCGCCAGGCCTACGCCGAGGTGTGCGACGGCGTGAGCGAGGCCGACCTGCAGGGTGACGAGCTCCAGTACCGGCGCGCCCGCGACAAGGCCGACAAGTCGCTGGAGTTGTACAAATTCCACGTCAATGCGCTGTACGTGGCCATGACGCGTGCGGTCGAGTCGCTCACGCTGGTGGAGCAGGACAGCGGCCATCCGCTGCTCGCGCTGCTGGGCCTGCAGCTCGGCGAGGCCGCGCCGCAGCCGGTGGCCCGGTCCAGCCAGGACGAATGGGCGCAAGAGGCACGCAAGCTCGAGCTGCAGGGCAAGGCCGAACAGGCCCAGGCCATCCGTGAAACCTTCCTGCAGCACCGGCCCGTGCCCTGGGCGCCGTGGAGCCGTGCGCTGATCGAAGAGCTCGCGCCCAAGGCGCTGGACCCGAAGAACCCCAGCAGCAAGCCGCGGCAGACGGTGTTCGACTATGCGCTGTGGCATGGCCAGCAGGCGTGGATCGAACAACTCGCCGCAGCCGGCTTCGCCCCGGCACGCGGCTTGATGGAGGAGCGCGACTTTGTCGGCGCCGGCACCCTGCTGCCGCCGCGCTATGGCTTCGAGGACCCCTGGCTGGCGCGGCAGCAGCTCGTACGCCGCACCCTGGCGGCTGCAAGGCAGCGGCATCTGCAGCCCTACCAGGCCAGGAACTTCAAGGACATCCTGCGCCTGGCCGACCTGCACGGCCCCGGCCACGCCACGCCCGTGGGCGCCACCGCGCTGATGCTGGCCGCCCAGGCCGGCAACGCGGCGCTGGTGCAAGCGCTGCTGGCGAAGGGCGCCGATCCGGCGCAGCGCGACGAGTTCGGTCACACCGCGTGGCACCACGCCGTGGGCCGCGCCATGCAGGAGGCCGCCTTCGCCGGCAGCGGGCTGCCCGCGGTCTTCGAGCTGCTGGCGCCGCCGGCGCTGGACGTGCAGACCGGCGGCCGGCTGGTGCGGCTGGAGCGCCACCAGGGCGAGTACTGGGTGCTCACGCTGATGCTGGCGGGGTTGAAGACGCAGTGGTCGCAATGCGTCACGCGACGGCTCGAGCCTTACAGATACCTGGCCGGTTTCTTTGCCGACCAGTTGCACGACGTGCTGCTGGAGCTGCCCGCCTGGTTGTGGGCCGACAAACGCCGCAAACGCACCTACGTCAACCAGGTGCTGGCCCGTGCCGAGGTGCACAGCAGCTACCAGCCGGCGCGCCGGCTGTGGGTGCGCGCGCGCAGCGGCCACTACTTCCCGAACCCGCAGCTGCAACTGCGCGCGGGCGACGGCTGGCAACCGGTCTACGAGCAGCTCGCGCTCGATTGGCTGGACCGCGGCAGTGGCCGCGAGATCGACCACCGGCCGCGGCCCGCGGAGTCGATCCAGTGGGTGCGGGAGACCGTCGAGCGGGGGGCAGGGGCGTCGGAAGAACTGTTTTAACGGCAAGAGCGGGGCCGAAAGCGTCAAGCAGCTGCCGCCCCGGGGCGCTGGGCAATGCTCAGGGCCGCATCGGAAGGCCCGCGGCCCGGCCGCCCGACACACAATACCGGCACATCGGAGTCGGACCCGGTCCCGCGGGAGGTGCTGTCTTGAAAGTCCTGGAATACCTGGCCAAGCTGTGCGCGGTGGCCGCGGGCGTGCTGCTCACGGTCATCACGCTGATGACCTGCGTCAGCGTCATCGGCCGCAACACCACCGGCTGGACCATCGTGGGCGACTTCGAACTCTCGGGTTCGGCCGCGGGTGCGGCCATCGCGCTCTTCATGCCCTGGTGCCAGGCGCGGCGCGGCAACATCATCGTCGACTTCTTCACCGCCAAGGCCAGCGGCACCACGCGTGAGCGGCTGGACCGTGTGGGCGCCTTCATGGTGGGCGCGGTGATGGCTCTCTTGGCTTGGCGCACCACGATCGGGGGCCTGAGCGCCTGGCACTCGCAGTCGGGTTCCATGATGCTGGGCTTTCCCGAATGGGTGGTCTACGGTGCGATGGTGCCGCCGCTGGTGCTGTGCGCGCTGATAGGTTTCATGCAGGCGTTGCGCGGATTCGCGCGTTATCCGGGCACGGAGGGCGCATGACGCCGGTGCAGCTGACGGTGGCCATTTTCGCCATCATGATCGTGCTGATGGCGCTGCGCACGCCCATCGCGGTGGCCATGTTCGTGGCCGGCGCGGTGGGCTACGTGGCGCAGGCGGGCTGGCTGCCGCTGGCGAGCTTTCTCAATACGCAGGCCTTCGCGCGCTTTGCCAGCTACGACCTGAGCGTGATTCCGCTCTTCATATTGATGGGCAATTTCGCCACCCAGGGCGGCATCAGCAAGGCGCTGTTCGAGGTGGCGGCGGCGGCCATGTCGCGCTTCAAGGGCGGGCTGGCGATGGGCGCGGTGATTGCCTGCGCGGCCTTCGGCGCCATCTGCGGTTCATCGGTGGCCACGGCGGCCACCATCACGTCGGTGGCGCTGCCGGAAATGAAGCGTCACGGCTATTCGGGCCGCCTGGCCACCGGCACGCTGGCGGCCGGCGGCACGCTGGGCATCCTGATTCCGCCTTCGGTGCCGCTGGTCATCTACGCCATCCTCACCGAACAGAATATCGCCAAGCTGTTTGCCGCGGCCATGATCCCGGGTGCGATCGCGATGCTGGGCTATATCGTCGCCATCGCCATCTACGTGCGGCTGGTGCCGGGGCAGGCGCCCGAGCACGACGACGACGCGCCGGGGCTGACCGCCAGTGCCGTGTGGGGCGTGCTGCCCATCCTGGTGATCTTTCTCATCGTCTTCGGCGGCATCTACGGCGGCATGTTCACGCCCACTGAAGGTGCCGCGGTGGGCGCGGCGGCCACCTTCCTGGCCGCGCTGGCCAAGCGCGAGATGACGTGGAAGAAGTTCGGCGACTGCTTCTACGCCACGGCCGAGGCCTCGGCCATGATCTTCATGATCTTCCTCGGCGCCGACCTCATGAATTCGGCGCTCACGCTGACGCAGGTACCGGGGCAACTGGCTGAACTGGTGCAGGGCTGGGGCCTGTCGCCCTTCATGGTGGTGGCGGCCATCGTGGCGCTGTATATCGCGCTGGGCTGCCTGATGGACGAGTTGTCGGTGCTGCTGCTCACGATTCCCATCTTCTTTCCGGTGGTCATGGGTCTGGACTTCGGCATGCCCCATGAGAGCGTGGCGCTGTGGTTCGGCATCATCGTGCTCATGACCGTGAGCTTCGGCCTGCTGTCGCCGCCGGTGGGGCTGAACGTATACGTGGTCAACGGCATGGCGCGCGACGTGCCCATTGCGGAGAGCTATCGCGGTGTGCTGCCCTTCCTGGCCAGCGACCTGGTGCGGCTGCTGCTGCTGATGTTCTTCCCGGTGCTCTCGCTGTGGCTGGTGCAGTTCGTGGGTTGATCCGGCCCGGCCCGGCCCGGCGCGCGCCTAGGGTCAACCATGACGGCAGCCAGGGCGTGCAGCCGTTACTTTTGCACCCTTTCCCACCTCTCGGAGACAAACCCATGAAACGCCGTTCCTTCGTCCAGGGTGCCGCCGCCAGCGTGCTGGGGGTGCCGCACCTCGCGGGCTTGGCCCAGCAGAGCGTGACGCTCAAGTTCCACACCTTCATGGCGCCGATGAGCGGTGTCTGGCTGACGATGCACAAGCCGTGGATGGCGAAGGTGGAAAAGGACTCCGGCGGCCGCATCAAGTTCGAGGCCTACCCGGCCATGCAGCTCGGCGGCACGCCGGTCCAGCTGTACGACCAGGCGCGCGACGGCGTGGTCGACATCGTCTGGACGCTGCCTGGCAACACCGGCGGCCGTTTCCCGCGCATCGAGGTCTTCGAACTGCCGTTCATGATGAACAACGCCGAGGCCACGTCCAAGGCCTATTGGGAATATTTCCAGACCCAGTGCCCCGATGAATTCAAGGAAACGCAGGTGCTGGCACTGCACGTGCACGGGCCGGGCATGTTTCACACCGTGGCCAAGCAGGTGAAATCGGTGGCCGACCTGCGCGGCATGAAGGTGCGCGGCCCCACGCGCCAGGTGACCAAGCTGCTGGGTGCGCTGGGCGCCGTCCCCGTGGGCATGCCGCTGCCGCAGATTCCCGACGCGCTGAGCAAGGGCACCATCGAAGGCTGTGTCATCCCCTGGGAGGTGGTGCCGGCGGTGAAGGTGCACGAGCTGACCAAGTTCCACAGCGAATTCCCGGCCGACCGGCCGGCGTTCTACACCACCACTTTCGTGATGGCGATGAACAAGTCCAAGTACGAGTCGCTGGCGCCCGACCTGAAGAAGGTCATCGACGCCAATTCGGGGCTGGCCACCAGTGCCTGGCTGGGCAGGGTGCAGCAGGCCAACGACGTGCCGGGGCGCAAGTCCGCCGTGGACCGCGGCAACACGATCTACACCTTCAGCCAGGCGCAGGCGCAGGAATTCGTGCGCGGCTCGCGCTTGGTGGAAGCCGAGTGGACGGCCGACATGGACAAGCGCGGCTTCAAGGGCCGCGAACTGTTGGCGGCCGCGCAGTCGCTGATCGCGAAGCACGGCAAGGCCTGATAGGCGGGCCGGCCTTCTGGCGGGTCAGCGCAGCGCTGCAGTTGCCTTGGTGCCGGTCGCGCGGCCCAGCCACGCCGCGCCGCGCACGCCCGATGCGTCGCCATGCCGCGCCGGCAGCAGCCGCGTGCGCACCGGGTCGCTGCCGGCGCCGAAGACCCACTGGCCCCAGAGTGCGGGCACTTGTTCGTACAGGTGCGGCAGGCGCGACAGGCCGCCGCCGAGCACGATGACGTCGGGGTCCAGCAGGTTGATCACGGCGGCCAGCGCCTGCGCCAGTCGCCGGGCGTGGCGGTCCAGCGTGGCGCGGCAGGCGGCGTCGCCGGTGGCGGCACCGTGCACGATGGCTTCGCCGGTCAGCGTCTGGCCGGTCACGTGCTCGTGGTCGCGTGCCAGGCCCGAGCCGCTGACCAGCGTTTCGATGCAGCCGCGCTGGCCGCAGTAGCAGTCGAAGACCGGGTCGCGCCCGGCCTCTGCCCAGGGCAGCGGGTTGTGCCCCCATTCGCCCGCCAGCCGGTGCGGCCCTTGCAGCACGCGGCCGTGTACGGCAATGCCGGCCCCGGCGCCGGTGCCCAGGATGGCGGCAAACACGACTTCAGCGCCCGCACCGGCACCGTCGGTGGCTTCGGAAAGTGCCAGGCAATTGGCGTCGTTGGCCAGCACCACCGCTTGCCCGAAGGCGATCTCCAGGTCGGCCTGCAGCGGCATGCCGTTGAGGCAGGTGGAGTTGCAGTTCTTCATCAGGCCCGAGGCGGCCACCGCGCCGGGCGTGCCGACGCCGATGCTGAACGGAGCCGGCCCGGTAGTGCGCGCCCGCGCCACCAGCGCCGCCAGTACCGCCACCGTGGCGCCGTAGTCACCCGCGGGCGTGGCCACGCGCTGGCGCCAGGTCTCTCGGCCGTCGCCCGCCAGCAGCACGGCCTCGATCTTGGTGCCGCCGAGGTCGATGCCCAAGGCACAGTGGTCGGGCTGCATGGCGCGCTTCAGTCGCTCAGATCGGCTCGGTGCGTTCCTGCAGCCAGTCCAGCGCGGCGCCGGCCACGCGCGGTGCCAGGCGCTCGCGCACGGTGGCGTGGTAGCGGTTGAGCCAGTCCACCTCGTCCTGGCGCAGCAGGCTGCGGTCGATGCAACGCGTGTCGATGGGGCACAGCGTCAGCGTCTCGAATTCGAGGAATTCGCCGAAGGTGCTGCCCTCGACCGTGGTCGCGGGCACGTTGAGCACCAGGTTCTCGATGCGCACGCCCCACAGGCCCGTGCGGTAGACGCCGGGTTCGATGCTGGTGATCATGCCCGGCTCCATGGCCATGTTCGCGTCGGGAATGGCCTTGCTGATGCTCTGCGGTCCTTCGTGCACGTTGAGGAAATAGCCCACGCCGTGGCCGGTGCCGTGGCCGAATTCCACGCCTTCGGCCCACAGCGGCGCGCGCGCCAGCGCGTCGAGCATGGGGCTGAGCGTGCTGCGCGGGAAGCGCGCACGGGAGAGATTCATCGTGCCCTTGAGCACCAGCGTGTAGTCGCGCTTCATCGCGGCGTTCACGCTGCCGATGGGCCAGACCCGGGTGATGTCGGTGGTGCCGCCCAGGTACTGGCCACCGCTGTCGATGAGCAGCAGGCCGTTGCCTTGGATGACGGCGTGCGACTCCTCGGTGGCGCGGTAATGCGGCATGGCGCCGTTGGCGTTGAAGCCGGCGATGGTGTTGAAGCTCAGGCCCACGAAGCCGGCGCGCCTGGCGCGTTCGGCACTGAGCTTCTCGTCGACGGTCAGCTCGGTGATGCGCTCGCCGCGCGCCATCGCCGCTTCGAACCAGGCGTAGAACTCGCACAGGGCGGCGCCGTCCTCGGCCATGGCCTCGCGCACGAAGGCGGCTTCGGCTTCGCTCTTGCGGCTCTTCAGCAGCGTGCTCGGGTTGATGGCTTCGACGACTGGCGTGCCCAGGCCGACCTGCGCGCGCAGGCCGTGCGTCACGCGCTTGGGGTCGATCAGCAGCCGGGCGTCAGCGCCCAGTGCGGAAAGCGCAGCGCCGGCCTGTTCGTAGGGTGCGAGCTTCAGCCCGTCGGCGGCCAGCCGCGCGGCCAGCGCCGCGTTCACCTTGCCCTTGCCGATAAACAGCGTGCCCCCGCTCATGTTCAGCAGCAGGTGCGCCAGGAAGACCGGGTTGTAGTGGACGTCGCTGCCGCGCAGGTTGGTGATCCAGGCCAGGTCGTCGACGGTGGAGACGAAGTGGTGCGTAGCGCCGTGGCGGGCCATGGCCTCGCGCACCGCGGCCAGCCGCTCGGCGCGCGTCTGCGTGGCCTGCGGCGGCGCATGTTCGTACACGGGTTCGGCCGGCAGCGCGGGGCGGTCGGGCCAGATTGCGTCGAGCAGGTCGACGTCGGTGCGCAGCAGCACGCCGGCGGCATCGAGCGCGGTCTTCAGTGCATTGGCCGAAGCCAGACCCAGCACCTGGCCGTCGACCGCCACCACGGCGCCGCGCGGCACATGCTGCGCCAGCCAGTCGATATGGGCGGCAGAAGTGCCGGTGGGGATCTTCACCAGTTCGATGCCGGTGTCGGCGAGTTCGGCCTCGGCCTGCACCCAGTAGCGGCTGTCGGCGAACAGTGCTGCGCGGTCGACCGCGACCACCAACGTGGCCATGGAGCCGGTGAATCCCGACAGCCATTCGCGCCCCTGCCAGCGGCCGGGCAGGTATTCGCTCAGGTGCGGGTCGGCCGAAGGCACGAGCAGCGCGTGCACGCCTTCGCGGGCCAGCACCTCGCGCAGTTGGGTGATGCGCAGACGGGTCGGTGAGGTGCGGGTGTCCATGGCGGCTTTCGGCGGCGCGGGGAAACCGCGAATTCTAGGACTTGCCCCATGGCCCTGCAGCCCGAGAAACCGGCCTGTTCAAGCTGGACGTGTTGTGCCAAAACCGCAATCTCACCGCCCGCTGGAGGACCGCCATGGCCGACCCGCAAGCCGCCACACTGACCCAGTTGCGAAATATCCAGGTCCGCACCGGCAAGACGATCGCCGAGCTGCTGGCCGCGGTTGCCTCCAGCGGCCTGGCCAAACACGGCGAGAGGCGGGCCTGGCTGATGGATCGGTTCAAGCTGGGCTACGGCGACGCCCATACCGTGGCTTTGTTCGTCGACAAGCCGCTGCCCGACCTTTCCGGCGCAGCGCCTGCTGCGCCGCTCGCGTTACAGCCAGCCGACCCGCTGGACGCCCTCTACGCCGGCGCCAAGGCGCACTTGCGGCCGCTGCACGAAACGGTGATGCAGGCCGTGGCGTCGCTGGGACCCTGCGAGCTGGCACCGAAGAAGACCTATATCAGCCTGCGCCGCAAGAAGCAGTTCGCGATGCTGGGGCCGGCCACGAAGGACCTGGTCGAACTTGGCCTCAACGTCAAGAGCTTGCCGCCGCATCCGCGATTGAAGGCCTTGCCGCCAGGCGGCATGTGCCAGTACAGCGTGCGCTTGGGGCAGGCCGAGGAGGTGGACGAAACCCTGACGGGCTGGCTGCGCGCCGCGTACGACGCCGCGGGTTGATGCCGAGCGGTACTGCCGCGTGCTTCTGCCGCGCGGTGATGCCGTGCGTCGATGCCGCGCGTTGGGGCCGCGCATTGGGGCCGCGCATTGGGGCCGCCATGCAGGCACACCAGCCGGCTGATAAGCTCGCCTGACTGGAATCCACTCCCACAGAGATACGCATGCCTGCACTGCTGCCCGACGTCGACCCCGACGGCCTGCTCGAATATTCGGTCGTCTACACCGACCGCGCGCTCAACCACATGTCCAAGCGCTTCCAGGGCGTCATGCGCGACGTGTCCGCCACGCTCAAGCTGGTCTATGCGGCGCAGGCGGCAGTGGTCGTGCCGGGCAGCGGCTCCACCGGCATGGAGTCGGTGGCGCGCCAGTTCGCCACGGGCAAGAAGGTGCTCGTCATCCGCAACGGTTGGTTCAGCTACCGCTGGAGCCAGATTTTCGAAATGGGCGGCATCCCAGCCGAGACCACGGTGCTGAAGGCGAGCAGGGTGTCACCCGAGCACCAGGCGCCGTTCGCACCGCCGCCGCTGGACGAAGTGGTGGCCACCATCCGCCGTACGAAGCCCGACCTGGTGTTCGCGCCGCACGTGGAAACCTCCGCCGGCATGCTGCTGCCCGACGACTACCTGACGGCCGTGGCCGCAGCCGTGCACGAACACGGCGGCCTGTTCGTGCTGGACTGCATCGCCAGCGGCGCGATCTGGGTCGACATGGCGGCCACGGGCGTGGACGTGCTGGTGAGCGCACCGCAGAAGGGCTGGAGCGGCCCGCCGTGCTGCGGCTTGGTGATGCTGGGCGCGCGGGCGCTGGCGCGCATCGAATCGACCACCAGCACGAGCTTTTCGCTGGACCTGAAGAAGTGGCTGCAGATCATGCAGACCTACGAAAACGGCGGTCACGCCTACCACGCCACGCTGCCCACCGACGGCCTGGCGCAGCTGCGCGACGTGATGCAGGAAGCGGCGGCCTTCGGCTTCGACCAGGCCAAGACGGCGCAGCAGCAACTCGGCGACCGCGTGCGTGCGCTGCTGGCACATGAAGGCATCCGCAGCGTGGCCGCACCGGGCTTCCAGTCGCCGGGCGTGGTGGTCAGCTACACCGACGACGTGGAATGGCACAGCGGCCGCGCCTTCGCCGCCCTGGGTCTGCAGATCGCCGCCGGCGTGCCGCTGGCGATCGACGAACCCGCGGACTTTCGAACCTTTCGCATCGGCCTGTTCGGACTGGACAAGCTGATGAACGTGGACCGCACGGTGGAAAGCCTGGACCACGCGCTGAGCGCGCTGCTGTAGTCGCCGGATCCTAGAGGTCGGTGCGCAGCTTCCAGATTTCGGGGAACAGCACCACGTCGAGCATCTGGCGCAGGTAGCCCACGCCGTTGGTGCCCCCGGTGCCGCGCTTGAAGCCGATGATGCGCTCCACGGTGGTCACGTGGCGGAAGCGCCAGAGGCGAAAGGCGTCTTCCAGGTCGGTGAGTTCCTCGCCCAGCTGGTACAGGTCCCAGTGGGTCTCGGGCGCGCGGTAGACGGTGAGCCAGGCGGCCTCGACTTCGTCGTTGGCCTGGTAGGGCTGCGTCCAATCGCGGTCGGTGTGGCTGGCCGGCACGGCCAAGCCGCGGCGGGCGAGCAGGCGCAGGGCTTCGTCGTACAGCGACGGTGCTCGGTAGGCCGCCTCCACGTGCGCCAGCAGGTCCGGCCGGTGCGCGTGCGGTTTCAGCATGGCGGCATTCTTGTTGCCCAGGCTGAATTCGATGCAGCGGTATTGCCAGCTCTGAAAACCGCTGCTCTGGGCCAGGTAGGGCCGGATGGCGCTGTATTCGGGCGGCGTCATGGTGGCCAGCACATCCCAGGCGTGCACCAGCTGTTCCATGATCTTCGAGACGCGCGCCAGCATCTTGAAAGCAGGAGCCATGCGGTCGGCGGCGATGGCGGCCACCGCCGCATGCAGCTCGTGCAGCATCAGCTTCATCCACAACTCGCTGGTCTGGTGCTGCACGATGAACAGCATTTCGTTGTGGTCGGGGCTGAGCGGATGCTGGGCGTTGAGTACCGCGTCCAGGTGCAGGTAGTCGCCGTAGCTCATGTCGGCGCTGAAGTCGACCAGGGCGCCGTCGCCGGCGCCGCCTTCAATCCTGGCGCCGTGGTGGCCGGCGCCTGTGTTGCTGTCGGGATGGATCGGGCAGCCGCTCATATGTCGAATCCTCAGGTGACCGCGTGGCGCCGGTTGAATTCGGGGCGTTGCCATTCGCCGCTGTCCAGCACTTGCCGCAGGTGTTCGGCCGCGTCCCAGGCGTCGACGAAGCGCAAATACAGCGGCGTGAAGCCGAAGCGCAGGATGTCGACCGCGCCCGCAGGGTGCGAAGTGTCGCCCGCGCGGAAGTCGCCGATCACGCCGCGGGCAATCAGCGCCTGCACCACCGGGTAGGCGATCTCGGCGTGCGACAGACAGACCTGGCTGCCGCGCTGCGCATCGTCGCGCGGCGACACCAGTGTGAGACCGGGGCAGGTGGCCTGCACCTGTTCGGCGAAGAGCCGGGTCAGCGCCAGCGACTTGCGGCGCAGCGCCGTCATGCCGCCCAGGGACTCCGCCGCCAGCACGGTGTCGACGCCGCATTCCAGCGCCGCCAGCGACAGCACCGCCGGCGTGCCGCACAGGTAGCGCGAGATGCCGGCCGCCGGCCGGTAGCCGGGTGTGAACTCGAACGGCGCCGCGTGCCCCATCCAGCCGGCCAGCGGCTGCCAGAAGCGCTCGGCGTGCCGCGGGTGCGCCCACACGAAGGCCGGTGCGCCGGGGCCGCCGTTGAGGTATTTGTAGCCGCAGCCGATGGCGAAATCGGCGCCGTCGGTGTGCAGGTCCACCGGCACCGCTCCGGCGCTGTGTGCCAGGTCCCACACCGTCAGCGCACCGGCATCGGCGGCCGCGCGCGAGAGCCCCGCCATGTCGTGCATGCGGCCGCTGCGGTAGTTCACGTGCGTGAGCATCAGCACGGCGCAGTGCTCGTCCAGCGCCGCGGGCAGTTCGTCGGCCTCGACGAGGACGAGTTCATACCCGCGCTCGCGCGCCAGCGACTCGGCGATATACAGGTCGGTGGGGAAATTGCTGCGCTCGGAAACGATGCGCCTGCGCTTCGGGGTGTCGGCCTGAGCCATCGACAGCGCCGCGCTCAGCACCTTGAACAGGTTGACGCTGGTGGAGTCGGCCACCACCAGTTCGCCCGCGCCGGCACCTACCAACCGCGCGATCTTGTCGCCCACACGCTGCGGCAGGTCCATCCAGCCGGCACTGTTCCAGCTGCGGATGAGGTCCACGCCCCATTCCTGCTGCACCACCTGCTGCACGCGCGCGGCGGTGGCTTTCGGCAGCACGCCGAGCGAATTGCCGTCGAGGTAGATCACGCCCGGCGGCAGGCTGAACTGTTCGCGCAGCGGCGCCAGTGGGTCGGCGGCGTCCAGCGCCAGGGCTTCGTCTCTCGTCATGTGAGTTCCCAGTGAACCGCGCGGTCGCCAGTCAGTTCGCGCAGGACTGCGCGAACGGGGGACGCGTCGGCGGTGGTCAGTTTCAAGGGCAGGGCGATTAGTTCGTAGTCGCCCTCGGGCACGTCGTCGAGCACCAGGTTTTCCAGCACGCGCAGGCCGCGGCGGCGGATGACCTGGTGGCTGTCGAGGCTCTTGCTGGCCGCCGGGTCGATGCTGGCGGTGTCGATGCCGATCAGCACCACGCCCAGGTCGGCCAGACGCTCCACGGTCTCGGGCGCATAGGCGGCGAGCTGCGGGTCCCAGCGATCGACCGGCGCATGGGCATACGTGCGCACCAGCACGCGCTCGGGCAGTCCGGCCGCGGCGTGCGCGATGTGCTCCCAGCGCACCAACGTCCCGCAGCCGATGGCATGCACCACGCGGCAGCGGCCGAGAAAGGGCTCCAGCGCCACATCGCCGATGGCGGCACCGGCGTCGTCGTAGTGCAGCGGCGCGTCGGCATGCGCGCCGGTGTGCGGGCTGAGCGTGATCGTGCTCACGTTGACGGGGCAACCGGGGCCGATGCGCGCCGCCCACACGCTGCGGTACGGGGCGTCGCCGGGGAACACCGGTGCACCTTCCCACACGGGCGGC
>JAABPT010000424.1 GCA_011391855.1 Burkholderiales bacterium | reverse complement strand
GGTGCAACCGCGCGGCGACAAGCTGGCGGTGGTGACGCAGACCACGCTCAGCGTGGACGACGCGGCGGCGATCCTGGCCGAAGTGAAGCGCCTGTTCCCGCAGGTGCGCGAGCCGAAGAAACAGGACATCTGCTACGCCACGCAGAACCGGCAGGACGCCGTGAAGGTGATGGCACCGGCGGTGGACGTGGTCATCGTCGTCGGCAGCCCCACCAGCAGCAACAGCAACCGCCTGCGTGAACTGGCCGAGCGGCTGGGCACCGAGGCGCACATGGTCGAGGGGGCCGACGACCTGCAGCCGGCCTGGTTCAAGGGCCGCCGTCGCGTGGGTCTCACCGCCGGCGCCTCGGCGCCAGACATCCTGGTGCAGCAAGTCATCACGCGGCTGCGCGAAATGGGTGCGCTGAGCATCCGCAGGATGGAAGGCGTGACCGAGGACGTGCACTTTCCGCTGCCGCGCGGGCTGGGCGACCGCAGCATGAGCGAGGTCGTGTCGTCCCGATCCTGAAGCCGCCGCCTCCTGGACCCCCTCCACGAAGACGGCGCCCCCAGCAGGCGCCGTTTCCACGTCAACCGAACCTTGTCAGGAACACCATGCTCGACATCAACCTGCTCCGCCGCGACCTGCCCGGCGTGATCGCGCAACTGGGGCGGCGCAAGAACCCGCAGCCCTACCTGGACGTGGCGCGCTTCACGGCCCTGGAAGCCGAACGCAAGCAGATCCAGGTCGCCACCGAACAGCTGCAGGCGCGGCGCAATGCGCTGTCCAAGCAGATCGGCCAGCTCAAGGCGCAGGGCGGCGACACGGCCGCCGTGATGGCCGAGGTGGGCGGCATCGGCGCCGAACTCGACGCGGGTGCGCAGCGCCTGGAGGCGGTGCAATCCGAGCTGCAGCAGATGCTGATGTCGCTGCCCAACCTGCCGCAGGCCAGCGTGCCGCAAGGTGCGGACGAGACTGGCAACGCGGAAGTTCGGCGTTGGGGCACCCCGCGCCGCTTCGACTTCACGCCACGCGACCATGTGGACGTGGGCGCTGCGCTGGGCATGGACTTCGAGACCGGCGCCAAGCTGTCGGGTTCGCGCTTCACCTTCCTGCGTGGCCCGGCGGCGCGGCTGCACCGCGCGCTGGCGCAGTTCATGTTGGACGTGCAGACGCAGGAGCACGGCTACACCGAGTGCTGGACGCCGTACATCGTGAACCGCGAGGTGCTCGAAGGCACAGGGCAGCTGCCCAAGTTCAAGGAGGACATGTTCTGGGTCTTCCGCGGCGGCACCGGCGATGCCGGTGCGGGCGGTGGCGACGAGGCACAGACCGAGCAGTACCTGATCTCGACGTCGGAAATTCCGCTCACCAACAGCGTGCGCGAGTCGATCCTGGACGCGGCGGCGCTGCCGATCAAGCTCACCGCGCACAGCCCGTGTTTCCGCAGCGAGGCCGGCAGCGCCGGGCGCGACACGCGCGGCATGATCCGCCAGCACCAGTTCGACAAGGTGGAAATGGTGCAGATCACGCACCCCGAGCACAGCGACGCCGCGCTGGAGCAGATGGTGGGCCATGCCGAAGCGGTGCTGCAGAAACTGGAGCTGCCGTACCGGGTGATCACGCTGTGCACCGGCGACATGGGCTTCGGCTCGGCCAAGACCTACGACCTGGAAGTGTGGCTGCCGGCGCAGGACACCTACCGCGAGATCAGCTCGTGCAGCAATTGCGAGGCTTTCCAGGCGCGGCGTATGCAGACGCGTTTCCGCCCCGTCGTCGACGGCAAGCCCGGCAAGCCCGACTTCGTGCACACGCTGAACGGGTCGGGTCTGGCGGTGGGGCGCACGCTGGTGGCGGTGCTGGAGAACCACCAGCAGGCCGACGGTTCCGTGGCGGTGCCGGCTGCGCTGCGGCCCTACCTTGGCGGCCTGGAAGTGCTGCGTCCGTGATCCGCTAGAATAGAAAGCTTCGCTGCAGGCGAGAACGCACCCCGGAAAGGTGGCAGAGTGGTCGAATGCGCCGGACTCGAAATCCGGTGTACTACTTCGTAGTACCGAGGGTTCGAATCCCTCCCTTTCCGCCGGGATACTCCCTCCCAGACATGCATTTACGTGCAGTCAGGTGCAGGTCGAGAAACCCGTAAGTAGTTGATTTGACTCGATAAGTTCGCTGCCCCAGACTGCAAAGTGTTCTTTGCGTCCCCACTACGTGCACGGTGCTCCCGTCGCAAAAGTGGCGGTTCATCTGGCGGTTTTCTGAGGCGAGCTTATGGCGACAGTCAAGTCTTCCCGTGCTTTGCACGTCCTGGCACCGCGCCAGGTCATGAACGCCAGCGACGGCGACCTATCGGACGGAGGAGGTCTGACACTTCGTGTCCGCGAGGGCGTGGCACGCTGGACATTCCGTTACACCTCGCCGGCCGGCAAGCGGCGCGAGCTGGGTCTAGGCGTTGATCCCCGGGCCAGCCTGCAGCAGATAGGCGCCACGCTCAAGACGACACGGACGCTCGCACACCAAGCCCGTGAGCAGGTCCGCCTGGGCGTTGATCCGGTCGAAGCCCGCAAGGATTCCCGCCAGGCCGCGCGCCAGGTCGAGGTGACGAAGAAGGCCGACAAGCAGCGTGACTACTGGACGCTATGCCGCTGCGCCAGGGACTACCACGAGCGTGAGGTCGAGCGCGATACAAAGATCAGCCCGCGCCACGCTGCGCAGTGGATATCGAGCCTGGAAAACCACGTTCCCAGGGAGCTGTGGCATGCGCCTATCCACACCATCGAACCCCAACCGCTGCTGACCGGGCTGAGCAAGATCAAGCCGCATGCGCGTGCACGTCGTCATGGCGACCTGGGCGAGACCGTGCGGCGCATCCTTCAACGGCTGAGCAGCGTCTTCGATGACGCCATCTTTTACAAGCGCTGCACACTTAACCCGGCCGCCGCCATCACGGCGAAGCTGAGCAAGGCGAAGCCGCGCGCACCGTCCAAGCCGCTGCGCCATCTGGACTATCGAGAGGCGCCGGCGCTGCTGGCCCGCATCCGCGCCGTGCCAGGCACCGCTGCACGCGCGCTGGAGTTCGCCGTTCTCTGCGCCGCGCGCACGGGTGAGGTCCTGGGGTGCGAGTGGTCGGAGATCAACCTGGACACTGCCGTCTGGCGGGTGCCAGGTTCGCGCATGAAGGGCGGCGAAGACCACGATGTCTTTCTGAGCGCGGCCGCCGTGCAGGTGCTCAAGCTGCAGCGTGGCCAGCATCCGCGCTGGGTGTTCCCCACACCGCAGAGCCTGGACAAACCGCTGAGCAACGAGGGCATGCGCGCCGTGCTCAAGCGCATCGGTGCTCACGGCGACACCACGCCGCACGGCCTGGCCCGCGGCACGTTCAGCACATGGGCCAACGACACCAACGCGGCGCGGCCGGATGTCGTGGAAGCCTGTCTGGCGCACAAGGAAGAAGACCGGGTGCGCCGTGCCTACAACCACGCGGCCTTCACCGAAGAGCGGCGCGCGCTGCTGGCCGCGTGGGCTGACCACCTGGCCAGGCCAGCGGCGCAAGTGGTCAAGCTGGCGGCTTAGCCGGCGGCTTTCGACCCGTCACTACGGAATCCCGCGCCAGCCATGGCGCCTTGATTGAGGACCTATCCGCAAGGAGGAAACGAACGGCCGGCAAGCCGATGAGAACTAGGCGCCGCTGCCAGGTGCTTGCAACACCTGGCAGCGACTTGACACACCTGCAACAGGAGCTTGCAGACATGCCCGATAGAGATTGTCCACACACAGCCGGGGCCAGGCCCCGGCTGTACCAGATCGAAACGCAGCTTCTTGAGCTGCGCCACCGCCAGGCCGCGTTTCATTACGCGCTGGGCGCATTCCTTGCCCAGTACGCCGACCTGGAGCGAGACGACCTGACCCTGCACTGCGAATCGTCCGAGTGCCTGCGCGCCCTGGACGCGGTGCGCGAGGAGATAGGCGCCGTCCGCCGCACGCTGGGCGAAGCCCCAGCCTTCACCGTGGGGGGCGCGTCATGAGCTACCGCTTTGAACGCTACGGAAAAACCCGTTTCTGGGCTTTGCTTTGCGGCGAAGAGCTGGTTGCAGTCGTGGTCTACAAGCGTGGCGCCGTCGAGCTGGTGCGCCGACTGCAGGCAGGGAGCTGACCATGGGAAACCGTGCAGTCATCACCCCGAGCATGCAACCGAAGGCGCCGTCCATATACCTGCACTGGAATGGTGGGCGCTGCAGCGTCGAAGCATTCCTAGAAGCAGCACGCCGGCTGGGTCTGCGCCATCTGCAGGCCGACCCGACAGCAGACATGGACCGCCTGGCCGAGCTGATAGCCCGGCATTTTTTCAATGGCCAGGTCGGATTCACCGTCTACCGCCAGGTCCTGCGCCTGGCCGACACGTCGAACTGTGACAACGGCACCTTCGTCATCGATCGTGGGCTGAGGATCATTCATCGGTACGGCGCCGGGTGGCGGAATGAAGAGGTTGACCCGGAAAAGACCGCCGCCATTGTTGAGCGCATCGTCCAGCGCGCGCCCATCTTCACCTACGGGCCGGAGGTGGCGCCATGACACTTTCGCCAGGTGGCCCGGCACAAACCCCAGAAACCACCATAACCCCCAAGCCGGTACGCCTGGCCGACACCGGCGAGCCCGCCGACCCGGTGGGCGTGATTGCCCGCCTGGCCATCGGCCAGCGTGTCTTCGTTCGCGGGACCGAGGTCGAGGTTCGGCGCTTGGTTGACGAAGCCCAAGCTGAGCTTGACCGTGCCACGGCGCCCAGGCCGCAAGGGGAATCCTCATGATCCCGCGCCGTCACCTCGTGCTGGGTCCGGCTGGTCAGGTCCTGGTCTGTGCTGCGGCATTCGGTTTGGGCATCGGCGGCAGCTTCATCTGGCCCTGGGGCTGGGCGCCGCCACCGCCGCCGCTGCCGGACCCGTCACCACGGCCTGGCCTGGTGCTGACCGTCGGCGCCGACAGCGCCCTAGTTCCGTCCGAGCTGGTGCTGGTCATGGGCGACGGTTCGCGCATCGGCGCCGTGCTCTGGCTTCGTGGCCGCAGCGGCAAGGAGGTCTGGCGCGTGCACGGATGCGGCGCCGGGCAGGGCACTGTCGCGCCGTTGGATTCGCCCGAAGACCGTACAGCCTGGCACCACGACGATGACGACATCACGGCGCGGCTGGCGTCGGCTATCTGTTTCAACCAACGGCCGAAAACGACCACGAAGGGGGGGGTTTGATGAAGCGAATCATTGAGGGCAAGACCTACAACACCGAGACCGCCACGCACGTCTGCGAGCTGGATTGCCGGGCCAATCGCGGCGACTTCGGATATCACGACACGGACCTTTTCCGAACGGCGAAGGGGCAGTTCTTCCTGGCCGGCGCAGGTGGCCCGTCCAGCATGTGGGCGCAGTCTGTGCCGAACGGCAGCGTCGGCGGGTCCGGCATCCGCCTGGTGAGCACGGACGAAGCACGCCAGATCATGGAAGCGGCCGGATGCGACGAAGACGACTTCGCGGCCGTGGGCCTGGGCGTCGAGGAGGGGTGAGCCATGCAAACCCTGCATGGAGTGCCACGCACATTCGGAACTGTTGCGCAACCGGGCATATACGTACAGAATGCGCGCACTGAGCCGATTCCGGCGACAGCGTGGCATGAGGCGAAAAGCCTGGGTAGAGCCCTTCACGCGGGATGGAATCGAGTAGTCCGAGAGGGACGGCGCAAGCGAAAGCCTGCGGCCGTCCCTTTTTCGTTTTCGGGCGGCGCAGGCGTGTATCAACCGCCTGGAGAACTGCCACCGTGCAAACCGAAGCCACCCATAGCGCCGCGCCTGACGGATCAAGTATCCGCCCAACAACAAGCGAGGACGCGGCTATGAAGCGCAAGCCCAAGAAAACCGCCGCGGCGACCACCACGCCGGCATTCCTCAACGAGCGTGAGTCCGCCCGGCTGCTGGGGATCTCCGAACGCAAGATGGCCCAGTTACGGCATGAGCCCTGGTTTCCAAAGGGAATCGAGCTTGGCCCGAGGTGCACCCGGTGGAGTGCTGCCGAGCTGGCGCAGGTGCTCACGGAGCTGGCGCCCAGGGTCAGGGTCCGGTCGGAGCCCGTGTCTCTGCTGCGCGCGAAGGTCGAGCGCATGAAGGGGGTGGCGTGACATGGAACACCACCACCACGACATCGGCGCCGCAGCGCCGGGCCTGGCCGCGCCTGAGCGGCTGCAGGTAGCCCCGCAAAGCGAAACGCCAGCTCTGGCAGGGCTGGCGCTTCTGGGGGCACGGGAGGAGGAACACGCGGATTCTGACGGCGCCGCCGCTGGAAAGCAAATTTCCACCCTCATCGCGTGCGCCGCGCTGGCCGGCATCGAGGTGCTGGCCGTGGCTGCAGACGCCTGGCTGCTGCGCCAGCGCGGCCGGCATGTCGGCATCGTGCATGGCCGGCTGGCGCTGGCCGCCGCCCTGGGCGGATTGGGGCTGTTGTCATGACGCGCCGCAACATCGCCCCCGAGATCGACGCCGCCATGACGGCGGCCGACAAGGCACTCATGCGCCAGGTCGAGGAAGCATATCGACGCGGCTTCGCCCAGGGCGCGCACGTAGCGCTCGAGCAGGTGGAAGACGGCCACCCGCCGCAGCGGCTGCAGCGCTGGGCGCGCGAGGTTGATAGGTGGCGCTCAGCGCTGGCGGCAACCGGCACGCCGGACAGCTTCAACGGCTGGCGCTGCCCGCCGGAGCTGCCGGCCGTGGTGAAAAGGAGCCGGACATGAGCGCCGTCATGGAATCACACCCCAATGTCGACCTGGCCGAAGCCGGCCGCTTCCTCACCCTCATGGCCGAGGGCGAAGCCGTCACTTTCCAGACCATCGACGACGACGCCGACCGCAAGGCGCGCGAACTGGCGCGCGTGCTGCCAGCCGGCCACCTGGACACGCACGCGGAGCGGCTGAAGCGCTTCAACGCGCGCGGCGCTGGCGTTTTCTGGACTGTCAATTTCACCGATGGCACCGGCCGCAAGGCAGAGAACATCACCGCCGTGCGCGCCGTATTCCTGGACCTGGACGGCCCCCCGCTGCAGCCCGTGCTGGCCGCTGGCGTCGAACCTCATGCAGTTGTCGAATCCAGCCCCGGCAAGTGGCACTGCTACTGGCTGGTGAGCGGCTGCACGCTGGATCAGTTCATGGCCGCGCAGCTTGCGTTGGCCGCGAAGTTCGGAGGTGATCCGAGCGTCAATGACCTGTCGCGCGTCATGCGACTGCCCGGCTTCATCCACCGCAAGGGCGAGCCGTTCCGAAGCCGCATCGTGAGCATGGAGCAGCACATGCAGCCGTACCAGTTCGATGACCTGGTGCAGCGGCTGGGCCTGGACCTGTCGGCACCGCCACCGCCGCAGGTCGACCCCGAGACCGGCGAGATCAGCGGCAAGGTGCAGACCGGGGGGCGTCACACGCACTTGGTCAAGCGGGCCGGTCAAATGAACTGGGGCAGCTTTCCTGCCGCGGCCGTGCGCGCTGGGCTTCACGAGATCAACGCCGCCGACTGCGAACCACCGCTACCCCAAGCCGAGGTTGACGCCATTGCAGTTGACATCGTGCGCCGCTACGCGGCGCAGCACGGCCGGGACCTGGAGCAGCAGCGCCAGGCCGCAGCGATTGCAGCAGGGATGAGGTCGGGCGCCGTTGACGATGACCACCACCGCAACGCACCGAAACCCGACCCGGCATGCCTGTATGGCCTGGTTGGAGACATCGCGCGCGCTGGCGCCGAAACCACCGAAGCGAACCCGTTCGCCGTGGCGCTCAACGCGCTGGCCTATATCGGCTGCGGCGTGGGCCGCGGGCCATTCCTGCCGGTGGGCAACACCTACCACCACGCGCGGATTTTCGGGCTGCACGTTGGGCGCAGCGCCATCGGGCGCAAGGGTGAGGCCGTGTCTCTGCTGCACCGCATTGATATGAGTCTGCGCCAGTCCGATGAGGTGCTGTGTCCCCAGGTTCACCGCGGCGGGTTGTCTTCGCGCGAGGGGCTGATATGCCTGATTCACGATGGATTCATGGAAGGGAAAAACGAGGTTCCGGCGATTCAGGACAAGCGGCTATGGGTGCTGGAGTCCGAGTTTGCGAACATCCTTCACCAGACGAAGCGCGACGGCAACACACTATCAGCGGCGCTGCGGGACTGCTGGGACGGCGCGACGATGAAGCCGGCCACGAAGACGAACCGCATATCGGCGAGCAACCCGCATATCAGCTTGAGCGCGGCCGTGACGCCCAGCGAGCTGCTTTCGTTGATCGAAGCGCGCGAGCTGTCGAACGGGTTCGCGAATCGGTTCATCACGATCTACTCCGAGCGTTACCGGCTTTTGCCATTCGCCAGCGCAACGCACCAAAGCGACGTTGACGCGCTGGCCGCCAGGGTGGCCGACGTGCTGCGGTTCGCTGGTGCTGACCGTTGGGTGGACCGCGACCACCTGCGCATGAGCTTTGATCCGGCCGCGCGGAAACTGTACGAGCGGCTCTATCGCGGCGAACTGAACCGGCACGACTTCGGGCCGCTGGTCACTGGCCTGTTGCAGCGGCGCGCGCCAGTCCTGCTTCGGCTGGCCATGATCTTCGCCCTGACCGATCAGACGGAAATTATCGGCCAGGCACACATTGAGGCGGCACTGGCCTGGATTCGTTTCTGGGTGGATTCGGTGCGCTTCGTCTTCAACAGTGGCGCCCAGGAGCTGGCGCAGCAGGAGATAACCACCGCCGCTGGGAAGATCGTCGAGTTTCTGGCCAACGGCCGGAAGTCGAGGTGGGAGATAAGTGCCGGCTGCTTTCATGGCAAGTTGTCAAAAGACCGGCTTGATGCGGCACTGGACGAACTGCTGCACGCCACACCACCAACCGTGCTTGTGCAGGTCGAGGAGCGGAAGAGTGGGCCGGGTTCACCGACGAAGTTCTACAGTTTGTCGGCGAAGTCAGCGAAATCAGCGAAGTGTGAGGATTGGCGCGGCTTTCCGGCCGATTTTCAACCCGGCGAAGTCAGCGAAGTCAGCGAAGTCAGGTCAGACGCTGAAGACACCGCAGACCCTCACTTCGCCAGACTTCGCTCACTTCGCCAGACCGAAAACGGGCCGGAAACCCGCGCCGTTGTTGACACTTCGCTGACTTCGCTGACTTCGCCAGCAAATGCAGACGAGGAAGATTACTGATGGCCGCCGCCGACATCCTCACGAGGCTGCGCCAGGACGGTTTTGCCGTGGTGGCCCGCGACGGCCGGGTTGTCGTGCGGCCTGCAAGCGCACTGACTGACGACCACCGCGCACTACTTCGCCAGCACCGGCAAGACCTGCTTGAACTGCTGCTAGACCCAGACCCACGGGTGACGTGCGTCACATGCGCCCACTACCGGCTGCACCGCTGCGGACAGCATCGGGCCGCCCTGCTGCAGGGTTCGGATATCGCGCCAGCGCTGGCGGAGCTGCCGCAGCGCTGCCCCGCCTGGTCACCACGAGGCTGATCGTGCTCTGGATGCCCGACCTATTCCCGCGCGACGGGTTCGCCGTCATGGTGGCGTGGCTGAGCGGCGACCCGCTGCCACCGCTGCCGGTGCTGCCAGGGCGGAAATTCCTGATTTCCGACACCTCACCGGCGGGTGAAGTGGAGACTGACACCACCGAAACGCCAGACGCCAGCAGCGGCGCGGAGTTGGGCGGATGACGCATCCGACAAACCCGTTTCTGCAGGCCATCCTGGCCGCCGCTGGCGACCGGCGCCAGGTCGAGGCAGTTCTACGGCAGTGGGGCGGCAGCAGGATCTATGTGCCGCGTGGGCCGCTGCGCCGCGCCGAGCCGGCCGACCTGGCCCGCCGGCTGGTCTTCGGTGGCGTGGGCCGCCAGGCAGCGCAGCAGATGCTGCAGCAGAGGTGCCTGGTGTCTGCACGCCACGCACGGCGCCTGGTGCGCGCGGCCGTGGCCATCCGTGGGCAAACCGTGTCCGCTTCGGCGCCGAAGATGGAGGCATGAAACAGACCACATCCCCCGCTGACTTTGCGCCGCGTCCATACACCCATGACAGGGCGCTAGAAGCCGATGTCCTGCTTGCCTGGGCACTTGGTGGCCAGGCACTCAACGAGGCCCGGCGCGCGATGGAATATGCCCGCCAGGCCGGCCCGCAGGGCGACATCGGACTCATGGGCCCGCAAGGTGAACCCGGCCCGCAAGGTGAACCCGGCGCCGACGGTGAACCCGGGCCAGCAGGTCCGCAGGGCGACCCAGGCCGCGACGGCAAGGACGCGGCCTTGAATTTCCCGATGCGCGTGCAGTTCATCAGGAACGAGCTGGGCTTTACCGAGATGCTGGTCATGCATACGCCGCGCGGCCGGCTTGAGGTCCGGCCGGTCCATGACGACTACGGCCGGATGGCGACAGCAGACTTCAAATTCATTCCAGACGCCGCACCGGCATTGAGGAGCTGACACCATGGCCGAAATCAAAACCCTGCGCGTCCTGGCCAACCAGATGCGCGCGGCTGCAAAGAATTTGAACGTCGCTTTCGGCGACGACGGCACCGGCGCAGTCATCCCGATGGGCGCGTGGCGCTGGGATGGTGACGCGTTGCCCGAGCTGCCGGCGCTGCAGCGCGATGCCACGGCCCGCCAGCGCAGGGACCACCGCTACGCTGAGAGCCTGCGCACCCAGCAGCCCGGCCGGCTGTTGGGTGCCCTCGTTGGGTTGCGCGAGGCCACGGCCGAAGCCGTTGAGGGCGAAATCGACCTTCGCGCCGAGGGCTACTCCGGCAAGGTGCTCGATAAGCAGCGCATCGCCTTGGGCGAGCGCGTGCTGAACATGGCCAGCGCTGCCGTGGGCACTGCGCAGAATGTGGCCGACCGGCTGGCCCAGGTTCGCCGCGACCTGGCCCGCGAGGCTTTCGAGACCGGCGATCCCGACCGCTACATGAAGACGCTGGGGCTTGACGACGAAGAGCGCGAGCCCCCGAACGAAACCGCAATCGCGGTGCAACAGGCCATTTTCGACACGGCGATTCTCGGCGCACTCAAGCCCCTGACGCCGGCCGAGCGAACGGTTCTCATGGACGGCAGGGCGCTGCCCAAGCAGCTTGACGACGCTCGTGTCCTGGCCGCCGTCTTCCGTGGTCCGCGGCCGCTTTTGCCGTTCGATGACGAAGAGCTTCGTGCCATTGCATCGTTGAGCTTCTTGAAGGGCTGGCCGAAGACCTCGTCTACTTCCGTCGTCATCGAAGAGATGCTGGCGCAGGTGCAGCCGGTGGCCGGCCAGGCGCTGCTGATGGCCGGGCGCTTCATTGACAGCACGAACCCCTACGATGCTTTCCGGCGCGTGCCTGGTGGCCGCTGGGCTATCCAGTCTTTCGTGCACACCGACCACCGCGCCGCCGATGTCGCGGCAGACCTGAATGCATTCCGCAAGCCGACCTGACACCGGGCCGGCACCGCGCCACGAGCGGCTGCCGGCCGGCCAGGTGGCCGCGGCGAAGCATGCGCTGGCGCTGCGGCTGCTGCGCGCTGGTGAGCCAGAAGAGGATGTCGTCATGGCCGTGCGCGACAGCTTCGGCCTGAGCGCCGGCCGTGCGCGTGACGTGGTGGCGAACGCCGCGCGGCATGCTCGTGCGTGATATTGCATCGCAGCATGGCCCGCGCAGTCGTTACTGAAGTCCTGGACCCTACCCCCCAGGGTTGCGCTGGGCGCATCGGTCCTATCCGGCTGACCACGGTAGATGAGATCAGGGTCGAAATGGCCAAGGTCTACCGCGAGGCCAGGCGCGGCAAGCTGCCGACCGAAGAGGCCACGCGGCTGACCTACATCCTCACTCAGATCGTCAAGGCGCACGAGGTGGCCGTGATCGAGAGGCGGATTGAGGCACTGGAGAACGCCACACCATGAAAGACCACGCCACCCGCCTGGACAAGCTGGAAGAGACCCGACGCGGCAGTCTGGCGTGCACCACGCGCATGGTGCTGCTGGCGCCACGTGGCGCTTTGACAGCAGAGCAGCAGGTGCAGGCCGCCGCCGCACGAGATGAAGGCCGGGAGGTCTTTACCATCATCGTCGCGGCGCGTGAAGGAGGGGCACAGTGCGCGGCCTGCTAGAACGCCTTGAGCGGCTGGAAGCCCGCCTGGTGAAGAACGAACTGACAGCGGCGGAAAGCGCCGCACTGTCTGCCGATATCGACCGGGTGCTCGGCTTGGCACCGCCAGGCGCAGATTTGGACCGCTTCTTCCGCGCGACCCTGGCCCGGCTGGATAGCGGCTTTGCCACCGACCTGGAGCTAGCTGCAGTGGCTGGCGTCAACGTCGAAATCATGCGCGTGGTGTCCAAGATGCAGGCTAGCTGCTGACGCCATGACGCGGCGCCCAGAATGGCGCGTGCACCCGCTGGCCGCCGAGTTGGGCGGCTATGCCATCGTTCCGCTGAAGCGCTTGACCCTGGGCGGCAAGGTGCGCCGCGTGGGCGATGTCGTCATCATCTGTGGCCAGCATGACCTGAAGGTGGCGGCAAATCTGTGTCGCGGCGGCGCCGCCAGGCCGGCGGATGAGCGCACCCGGCTTGACGTTGATCTGCTGCTGGCGCTGCGGAAAACGGACACCTCGCACGAGGTGGCGGTTAGCCCGGGGATGCTCGCGCAGCCCGACTGAATCGCAAGGAAATACGCGGGTCTTGACAGTCTCCCTTTCCGCCAGTAAATCAACGACTTAGCGCATTTTCTCAAGCCCGCTGCCCGCGGATGTCTTTGTGCCCGACGCGATCATGCAAGGACGCCTGCAAGCACTTTGGGTCAACGCGCGGCGGGCAATGTGCGCCATCGGGGGCATCATCTCTGGATCCCCAGCGCGTCCCACAGGAACTGGTAGGACATCGCCGGGCGGCCCTGTGCGGCGCTCTGGCGGCGTTCACCGTCCTCGTACTCGCGCAACAAGCCCTTGACGCGCTCCAGTCCCGCCGGTGTCGCGATGGCTTGGCGTGGCGTGAGCCCGCCCAGCGCCGGGATGGTTTCATCGGCCCAGTGGGCGTAGTGGCGGTGTATGACCTCTTCGAGGGCTTGTGCCAGTACTTCGGGCGGCAGGCCGGATGCCGGCGACGCTGTTCCGGCGGGTTTCTCGAGGTCACCACCCTTGTGCGCGCGTGCCAGACTGCCGGCCGGGTCGGTGATCTCCCGCGTCAGATGCTCCACCGCCGATCCGGCCAGCGCCTCGAACCAGGCGCGGCCCTCGTCGGCCAGCCGCTGGGTGCGGTAGAACACCTCGACGCGGTCGGCCGCGCGGCCGGGGTTGATGGCAGCCAGACTGCGCAGCTGGCCGTCACCGCCCCGTGTCTCGCGGTGCCAGCTTTGCTGCGCGTTGCCGCTGACGTCGGCTTGCGCCGCCAGCGCGACCGCGAGCGCTGCCGCGTCCCGCACGCGGTAGTGGTCGGTCACCAGCAGCATCGGGTCGCCGGTGCTGGCGTCGCGAATCTGCGGCAGCGGTGCCGGTTCGAACCATTGAGCCAACCAGGCGCGGGCGATCTCGGTCTCGGCCAGGTCCCGCACATTCTCGGCATGGAGCTTCAAGGCCGCCGCACCGGCCAGCGCCTGGCGCACTTGCGCAAGCACCTGCGTCTCGCGCAACTTCGCGAAAGGGTAGATCGCGCCTGAGAGTTCCAGGTGCCCGCCTGCGGCATCACTCACCTGCATGATGCGCGCGCCCATCAACATGCCGGGACTGGCGCTGCGGCTGCCGCTGCGTTCGCGCACGGCCTGCGGTTCGGCCTGGGTGTCCAACTCATCGACCAGCGTCAGCCCTTCGCCAGGCCGGACGTCAGTCACCCGGTACAGACGCAGCGGCCGCTCGCGCAACTGGGCGAGCCAGGCCTTCTGGCCGGGTGTCAGGTAGGGGCCGTCGCGGCCGAGCAGGTAGCCGTTGATCTCCTGCAGCCCGCCGCGGGCGTGGATCTGTCCGCGGGCGATCAGCCACTCGCCAACGTTGATCGAGACCATGGTCATGCCGTCTTCGTCCAACTGCCCTTCGTCTTCGGGGCCTTGCGGCCGCCAGTGGTCCAGCAGGTCCTCGAAGGCATTGCGCCAACCCTTGCGGTGGCGTTCCGACAGCCAGGAGATCGCCACGCGCGCGGCGTCTTCGTGGTCGCGCGGGCGCAGGGGCAAGATGTTTGCGAGTGTGGGTGTGGATGACATGGCTCGATTTTGCATTGGGCGCCGGTACGCCGACGGCGGCGCGGTCGGATCGCCAGGATGGCCCTGGAGTGCATGGGCACCTTCAGCGTTGCCGCCCCGTGTCCGACACGGCACGGGTGTCCGCGCCGGGCGGGCCGTCCGTCGCACGAGACGGCGCTTTGCACCGCGATCCAGCACGCTCGTCGCAATGCCCTCGCGCTGCGGGGCCGGCGGCGTCGACACTGCCTGCGTCTAACCAACCCAGACGCGACAGGAGGCCATGATGAACGCGACACCGTTCCCCCGCAGCGAGGCCTTTGCCGAAGACCTGCCCGGCTGCGCCGAAGAGGACCCCGCCGCAAGGATTCCCTCCGAGACGCCCCTGCGAGCGCTGCCTTGGTTCACCTTGACCGTTGCGTTGGTGGGCGGAAGCGCCTTGACCTTGGTGGCTGTACCGCTGTAGCCGCCGCGCCGTGCCGAACCGGGTTGCCGGGTCGGCGCGTGGCCTTGGGGCGGCTGGTCTGTTCGCGCTTTCATCGGTTCGTTCACGGGCCGCGGATCGAATGCCATCAGGCCCACCCGCTTAGCATCGGCCCACCGAGCGGCAAACACTCACCGCCGGAAAGTATGCTGGGCAGGGCCATGGACGACACCGACAGGCAACTCATCTCGCTGCTGCGCAAGGACGCGCGCATGAACGTGGCTGCGCTGGCCGCCAAGCTGGGCGTGTCGCGCGGCACCGTCACCAACCGACTGCGAAAGCTCGAGGACGGGCATGTCATCGTCGGCTACTCGGTGCGCCTGCGGCCCGACGCCGAGCCGAACCAGATCCGCGCCTGGATGCACGTGCTGGTCGAGGGCAACCAGACGCGTGCCGTCATCGCCGGCCTGATGGGCGAACCCGGCGTGCAGGCCCTGCACGACACCAACGGCCGCTGGGACCTGCTGGCCGAATTGCGCGCCGATTCGATGACCGATCTGTCGACCCTGCTGGAGCGGGTACGCCTGATCAAGGGCATCGCCAATACCGAGACGAGCATCCTGCTCACCACCTACCGCTGAACGCGGCTGAAAGCGACTGAACGCAACTGCACATGGCTGAACGCGCGATGCAGATCCTGGACACCGCCGCTACGCGTAGCGCACTGCCCTTCGAGCGCCTGATCCCGGCGCTGAAGGCCATGTTCGCAGCCGGCTGCACGGTGCCGCCACGGCACGTGCATGAAGTCGCAGCACCCGGTGGTGGCGGCTTCACTTCGTTGATCATGCCGGCCTGGCTGGCGGGTCGCTACTACGGCATCAAGACCGTCAACGTGGCACCCGGCAATGCCGCGCTCGGCCTGCCGGGGCTGCATGCGACCTATGTGCTCTGCGACGGCCTCACCGGCGCGCCGCTGGCGCTGATCGACGGCGACCAGATCACCATGCGCCGCACGGCCGCCGCCTCGGCGCTGGCGGCGACATGGCTGGCGCGTGCCGACGCCCGGCATCTGCTGGTGGTCGGTGCCGGCCAGGTGGCGCGGCTGTTGCCCGAGGCCTACCGGGCCGTGCGGTCGATCGAGCGCGTCACGGTCTGGGCCCGATCGCCCGCGCAGGCCGAGTCCCTGGCCGGCGAACTGGGCCGGCGCGGGTTCGCTGCCGACGTGGCCCGCGACCTCGAAGCGGCCGCGGCCCAGGCCGACATCGTGAGCTGCGCCACGCTGGCCACCGCGCCGTTGATCGAGGGACGCTGGCTGCGTCCGGGCACCCACCTCGACCTGATCGGCAGCTTCACCCCCGCCATGCGCGAGGCCGACGACGCCTGCTTTGCCGGCGCCGCGCTTTACGTGGACACCGAAGAGGCGCTGCAAAAGAGCGGCGACCTGCTCGGGCCGATGTCGCGCGGTGTCTTCGCGCCCGGCGATCTGCGCGGCACGCTGGCCGGCCTGGCGCGTGGCGAAGTTCCGGGGCGACGCTCGGCGCAGGAGCGCACGGTCTTCAAGTCGGTCGGCACCGCGCTCGAAGACCTGG
>JAABPT010000423.1 GCA_011391855.1 Burkholderiales bacterium | reverse complement strand
TGACTGCGCGCGCCCGAGGGCCGTGTCGTCAATGTGCTGAGCCAATTGACTCGACAGTCGCCACCGGCCGCCCTGGGCAATGAAGCGCGACGCCGCGTCGAGGACACGGTCGTCGTCGCTGGGCACGGCGAAAGCACGGTCCAGCGCCGACTCTGCAAGTGCCCGCTGCTGATTCTGGAACCGCGTTGCGTCCAGACGGCCGGCCTCGTCAAAGCCTACGACGAAGTACACCCGCCGGACCACCTGGATCGGCCGACGGTCCGCAAGCTGAACGAGGATCTCCGCCATCCGCACGCGCTGGCCAGCCAGCGCAGGCATGTTGTGGTGCTGCGGATCGCGCAGCAGCCGCTCAAAGATCGCGTTCCTCAGCCGGACAAGCCTGCCCTCGTCGTCAACGATGAACCTGAGGCATCCGATCCCCACCGATCGCTCTCCCGACCTCAACTCGCCGTGTCCGGCCGCTCGCTGAGGTCCCAGAGCGTGCCTTGCCAGTTCGAGATACGGCCTTCGGCCTGGCAGCGCGGGCAGTGCCAGACGATGGCGTCGTCCTGGGCCAGTGCGGCCTCGACCGTGCCCTTCTTGCACTTGAAGCATCGTGGCAGGGTCACGCCGGCGTCGTCGAAGTCGGTGGCGTAGGCGATGACTGCCGCATGGAAGTCAGCCATGGCCTTGGCCGGACCGCGCAGCGGGGCCATGGCGCCCTTGTCGTCCAGAAAATGACGTGCGTCGGTGATGTACATACGTGCGGTGTGTCCGCGCAACCGGTGCGCGGCGTCGAAGAATCGTACAGGCTCCACCGACGGCAGTCCGCAGACAACCGAGGCTCCGTCTCCCAACCCGAGAATCGACCCAAGAACCGAGCGTCGCCCACCTGCAGGCCGACCCGCGAGCAACCCGCATCTTGTTGCCGCAGTGGCTGGGTTGAGGAGATGCCGGCGTGAAAATGCCGCCTCGCCAAGCTGGCGAAGGCCGGACGCAACCGCCACACCGGGACGACCAAGGCGGGTCGCCGGAACGTTCTGGCCTCATGCTGCCGTCGGCGCCATCCCGTTTCATGTACACCGTCCGATGACCCCCAGCACCCTCGCCCTCACCCCACACGGCCGCCTCACCGTGGTGTCCGTGCCGGACGCCCCGCCGCTGCCGTTCGAACTGGCCAAGCAGCTGGTGATGGACAGCGCCCTGGGTTCGGGCCTGGGTTCGGGTCAGTTACTGCTGGGGCTTGGCGCCGAACACGTCGGCGCGGCCTTGCCGCCGGTGATCGCGTGGTGGCGGGATCTGGCCGTGCGCTACCTGACCGCGCTGTGCACGCTGCCCGAGGTGGCGGAGCACCTGCCTGGGCGTGTGCCGCCGCCGGATGCCGGCGAACTGCAGGCGCTGGCGTGGTCGGCGCCGCCAATGGACGGGGCGGAATACCTGTCGGTCGAGGTGCTCGAGCGGCTGTGGCAGGAACTCGACGCCGCCCTGCACGCCGAACTGCAGGCCTCGGGCCGGCCGCTCGGCGTCTACCTGAAGGCGCGCCACCCGGCCTGGAACCTCGTCGGCCGCGTCCACGTCCATCTGGCCGAGAACCGCAGGGACGAGCAATTTCCCTTCGCCTTCCTCGCCACCTACACCACCCGGCTGTCGGCGCAGGGCAAGGCGCAGCACCGGCCGCTGGGCGAGGCCCTGCGCGAGTACGCTGCCGCGGCCGACAAGGAGCGCCTGCTCGCCCTGCTGGCGCCGCTGCAACGCGCGGGCGAGGGCTGCGCCTGGTTAAAGAGCCTCATCGACTGCCGCGAGATCTTCCAGCCGCTGCGCTGGAGCGCCGGCGAGGCGCTGACCTTCCTGCACGATGTGCCGAAGCTGGAGCACGCCGGCGTGGTGGTGCGCATGCCGGCGCAGTGGCGGGCCAACCGGCCCGCGCGCGCGACGGTCAGCGCCACGGTCGGTGGGCAGCAGCCGTCGCTGGTGGGACAGGACGCGCTGCTCGACTTTCAGGTGTCGGTGGCCATCGACGGCGAGCCGCTGACCGCCGCCGAAGTCAAGGGCCTGCTGGCCGACAGCCGTGGGCTGGTGTTCATCCGCGGCAAATGGGTCGAGGTCGACCCCGAGCGGCTGCAGCAAACCCTGACGCAGTTCCAGCAGGTCGAGCGCCTGGCGAGCGAGCAGGGCCTGGGCTTCTTTGATGCCATGCGCCTGCTGGCCGGGGCCGGTGCGGCGATTGGCGGCAAGGAGGTGACGGCCTCGCCCGAGTGGGCGCAGGTCAACGCCGGGCCATGGCTGGCCGAGACCCTGGCGGGATTGCGCGGGCCGCAGGGTCTGGCGGCCGTCGACGCCGGCCCCGATCTGCACGCCACGCTGCGGCCGTATCAGCAGATCGGCCTGCGCTGGCTGCACCTGCTGTCGCGTCTGCGCCTGGGCGCCTGCCTGGCCGACGACATGGGTCTGGGCAAGACCATCCAGGTGCTGGCGTTGCTGCTGGTACGCAAACGCGCCGAAGGCCCGGCCCCCAGCCTGCTGGTGGCGCCAGCCTCGCTGCTCGCCAACTGGGCGCAGGAGGCAGCGCGCTTCGCACCCAGCCTGCGCGTGTGGGTTGCACACAGTTCGGCACACAGCTCGGCACATGGCGCAGAGCAGCCGGCCGAGGACCTGGGTGCGCTGCCGGCCGAGCGCCTCGCCGGGGTCGATCTGGTGATCACCAGCTATGGCTCACTGCACCGCTTCGCCTGGGTCCAGGCCACTCCCTGGCGGCTGGCGATCCTGGACGAGGCGCAGGCGATCAAGAATCCCGGCACCCGGCAGACCAAGGCGGCGAAGACGGTGAAGGCCGGCTCACGCCTGGCCCTGACCGGCACGCCGATCGAGAACCGGCTCGGCGACCTGTGGAGCCTCTTCGACTTCGTGAACCCGGGTCTGCTTGGGGGCGCTAATCAGTTCACCAACTTCGCCAAACGCCTGGCCGACGGCCCCGGCGGCTACGCGCCGCTGCGCCGGCTGGTGCAGCCCTACATCCTGCGCCGGCTCAAGACCGACAAGGCGGTGATCAGCGATCTGCCGGACAAGATCGAGCAGAACGCGTACTGCGGCCTGTCGCGCAAGCAGGCGGCGCTGTACCAGCAGGCTGTGGGCGATCTGGCCAAGGCGCTCGACGAGGGGGTGGAGGGCGTGGCGCGCAAAGGGCTGGTGCTGGCCTTCCTCACCCGCTTCAAGCAGATCTGCAACCACCCCTCGCAATGGCTGCGCGACGGTGGCTGGGCCGAGTCCGACAGCGGCAAGCTGGCCCGCCTGCGCGAGCTGGCCGAGGTCATCGCCGCCAAGCAGGAAAAGATGCTGGTGTTCAGCCAGTATGCCGAGGCTACCGAACCGATCGCCGCCTTCCTGGGTTCGATCTTCGGGCGCGAGGGTTGCGTGCTGACCGGGGCCACCGCGGTGAAGGGCCGCCAGGAACTGGTCGCCCGCTTCCAGGGCGACGAGACCGTGCCCTTCTTCGTGCTCTCTCTGAAAGCCGGCGGATCGGGCCTGAACCTCACCGCCGCCTCGCATGTCGTGCACTACGATCGCTGGTGGAATCCCGCCGTGGAAAGCCAGGCCACCGACCGCGCCTTCCGCATCGGCCAGAAGCGCAACGTCCTGGTCCACAAGTTTGTCTGCCGTGGCACCGTCGAGGAGAAAATCGATGCCATGATCAACGACAAGAAGCAACTGGCCGCCGACCTGCTCGATGCCGGTGGCGGCGAGGTCAGGCTGACCGAGCTGAGCGATGCCGAACTCTTGCGCCTGGTCAGTCTCGACCTGAAATCCGCCACCAGCGAGGGATAGTCATGTTCTACGACTGGGCGCCCTATGTCCCCGTCGCCGAGCGTCGCCGCAAGGCCGCTGGCGCGATGGCCAAGTTGGCGAAGAAGGGGCAAATCCTTTCGCCGGTCGTCGTCCAGGGCCGTGCCATTGCCACCACGGCCTGGGGCAAGGCCTGGTGCGCCAACATGGAGAGCTACAGCGACTATGCCAACCGCCTGCCGCGCGGCCGCACCTACGTGCGCAACGGATCGGTGGTCGATCTGCAGATCAGTCCCGGCACGGTCGCGGCGCGGGTCAGCGGGTCGTCGATCTACCGCACCACTATCACGGTGAAGCCGGTGCCGAAGGCGAAGTGGCAGCAGATCTGCGCCGACTGCGCGGGCGGCATCGACTCGCTGGTGGAACTGCTGCAAGGGCGTTTCTCCAAGGGCGTCATGGACCGCCTGTGCCGCCAGGGCGATGGACTGTTCCCCGTGCCCAAGGACATCCGCTTCGACTGCTCGTGCCCGGACGGTGCCACCATGTGCAAGCATGTCGCCGCCGTCCTCTACGGCGTTGGCGCCCGCTTCGACAGCAAGCCGGAGCTGCTGTTCACCCTGCGCCAGGTCGATCCCGCCGAACTGCTCAGCCGGGCCGGCAGTGGTGTGGTCGCCGCCCCTGCGGCTGGCGAGCGCACGCTGGCCGGCGACGATCTCGGCGCCCTCTTCGGGCTGGAGCTGGATGATTCCACTGCCACGACCTCGGCGGCCCCGATACTGCCGCGGGCGGCGGCCAAGCCGGCCCGTGCGGCGCGTCCAACCGCCAAGACAACGCGGGCGCGCGACCCGGCCTCCCGCCTGCTGGCCGCCTTGCGCAAGGCAGGTTCGCTGGACAACGCCGCCGCCCGCGCTGCCACCGGCCTCGACGCCGAGGCGGTGCGGCCACTGCTCAGGCAATTGGTGGCGGACGGACACGCCCGGGTGCAAGGGCAGAGGCGCGGTACGCGTTATGTGGCGGTCGGGAAGGAGCTGAAGCCATGAGCTTCAGCGCTGCTGGCGAGATTCTGGGGGCCGCGGCGCGGGTCCGCACGCTGACCCTCGCACACCACCCCGAGCTTCCCGATGGCACCTATGCGATGGTGGAGACCTACTGCACCGACCCCGGCTGCGATTGCCGCAAGACCATGATCCTGGTGCATCACGATCACCGTCATGTTTCGACCATCCACTTCGGCTGGGAAACCCCGGAGTTCTACGCGCGCTGGTACGGCGCGCCACTCGATGCGCGCACGCGGGCCGAGATGCAGGGCCCCAGCATCGACCTGAACAGCCCGGATCTGGTGCCGCCTGGCGCAATGCTGGCCTTCTTCTCCGCGCTGCTGGACGCGCGTTACCTCGAGCACCTTCGCTCGCAGTACACCCGTTTTCGTGCCGCTGTTGCCAAACCAGCCGGCGCGTAGCGGCTGGTGCAGTGCTCGGGCGGTGGCGGCGATCCCCATCGCAACCGACCCTGCCCCTGCGGCAGCGGTCGAAAGCTCGAGGTCTGCTGCGGCCGGAGCCGGTGATCTCGCGCCACCACGGCCGCAGCACCTCGGCCTCCATCGTGACCTGCCCCTGCTCGGCGCGCTCGTCGCTGCGTTCCGGGCCGCTGATGCCGACGAAGTTGAGGACGACGGCTTCGCCCTGGGCCTGGGCGTCGCTGAACACGCCCAGCTTGGCGCCGACCGGATCGGAGAACACCGTCCCGGTGATGAAGCTCCGTTGGTGAAGGTGGAGACCGGCACCACCACGACGCCCAGTGGCTTGAAGAAGTTGTGGGCATCGCGCGGTCCCGGCGGTCGTCCGCTTCAGGCACAGCGCCCGAGAGCAGGCGGACCGCGTTCACGGCGCCATCGTCGCAGCAGCCTCGAGAATGGCACTCCCCAGAGGTAGCTGCGGGAAGGAGATGCGCGGTTGGCCGTCTCGACGTGCGCAAAGGATTGCGGTGCCGCGAAGAGCACCACCAGCAGCGGCGATCGACTCTTCGTCGCGAGTTGAAGCAACTCAGGACGCCGGAGACCTGTCGTTCGTAGGCAGCAGTTCGGCGCGGTGGGTTTCGATCAACGGATGCATGGGCGGCAGTTTAGCCATCCTGTGCCGACAGGCACTCGACATCGGGAGCAAGGGCCCGTCGGACCGGCAAGGGTACAAAGCGCTCGAAGCGTCAAAGCCTCAACGTGGCCGCTTTCTGCGCGCCACCACTGTCGCGCCCAAAGCCAACCGCAACCGCGGTGACTCGGTGTGCGCCAACGGCCTCCGCGTCTCGCGAAGCACAGTCGAGTCGGTACTTCTGCAGGATGTACGGCGTGAACTGCTCGCCCCCACAGCCTACGCGGCGTTCGAGCTGGAAGCGAAGGAGATGCTCAGTCGCGAAGCACCAGACCCCACGCATGCTCGCCGAACACTGGCCCACGCCCGCAAGGAGGCCGAGAACATCATGAATGCCATCCGAGCCGGCATCGTTACACCGGGCACGAAGGCCGCTCTGGAGGCCGCTGAGGCCGGCGTCACTGCTGCTACCGAGACGCTGGCCGCGATGGGAGCGCTTCGAGCCGACCAAGGCCCTGCCGCGTACGCTTGAAGTCTACCAAGGTTTGGTGGACCGCCTTGCCTCGATCGACGATGTGGCTGGCGCCAGAGAAGCCCTCAAGCAACTGCTCGGAGGCGAGGTCCGCCTGATCCCGGAGAACGGCGTGCTGTATGCAGAAATGACAAACGCCGGACTGGCCGGCGTTTGTCAACTAACGTTGGTTGCGGGGGCAAGATTTGAACTTGCGACCTTTGGGTTATGAGCCCAACGAGCTACCAGGCTGCTCCACCCCGCGACTGAGCTTTACAGTATAGCCGATTTGTCAGACTGCCATCACTCGGCGCTGTCGGCCGGTGCCGCAGCTTCGGCCACAGGCTCGGGCCGGTCGACCAATTCCACGAAGGCCATCGGTGCGTTGTCGCCGACACGGAAACCCATCTTCAGGATGCGCGTGTAGCCGCCCGGACGCGCCGCGTAACGGGGCCCAAGCTCGTTGAAGAGCTTGGCCACCACGTCGCGGTCGCGCGTGCGGTTGAAGGCCAGGCGGCGATTGGCCAGCGTCGGCGTCTTGCCCAGCGTGATCAGCGGCTCGACGACGCTGCGCAGTTCCTTGGCCTTGGGCAGCGTGGTCCGAATGGCCTCGTGCATGATGATCGAATTGCACATGTTCCTCAGCATCGCCAGGCGGTGCGAGGTGGTGCGGTTGAGCTTGCGGGGGCCGTTGCGGTGGCGCATGGTGCTTGTTTCCTGTCTTTATCGAACCCCGGCCGGATCAGGTACCGGGGGTTGCACTTGGCCTTCGTACTCGAAGGCCATACCCTTGGGCGGCGCTGGCGCCGTCTTTCCTGTCTGCGAAGCCTTATCGCTTGTCCAGGCCCTGCGGGGGCCAGTTCTCCAGCCGCGCGCCGAGCGTGAGCCCGCGCGAAGCCAGCACTTCCTTGATCTCGTTCAGGCTCTTGCGGCCCAGGTTCGGCGTCTTCAGCAGTTCGGTCTCGGTGCGCTGGATGAGGTCGCCGATGTAGTAGATATTCTCGGCCTTCAGGCAGTTGGCCGAACGCACCGTGAGTTCGAGTTCGTCCACTGGTCGCAGCAGGATGGGGTCGAACGGCGTCGGGCGCGACACCTGCGGCACCATGCTGTCGCCCGGGCTGATGTCGATCTGGCCGAAGAACGCGAGCTGCTCGACGAGGATGCGCGCGCTCTGGCGGATGGCTTCCTCGGGCGCGATGGCGCCGTTGGTCTCGATCTCCATGACCAGCTTGTCCAGGTCGGTGCGCTGCTCGACGCGGGCGTTTTCCACCGCGTAGCTGACGCGGCGCACCGGCGAGAAGGAAGCGTCGAGCACGATACGGCCGATGCTCTTGGTGGTCTCGTCGCCGTAGCGGCGCAGGTTGCCCGGCACGTAGCCGCGCCCCTTCTCCACCTTGATCTGCATGTCGAGCTTGCCGCCCTGCGCCAAGTGCGCGATCACATGCTCGGGATTGATGATCTCCACGTCGTGCGGGGTCTGGATGTCGGCCGCCGTGACGGCGCCCTCGCCTTCCTTGCGCAGCACCAGCGTCACTTCGTCGCGGTTGTGCAAACGGAACACCACGCCCTTGAGGTTGAGCATGACATGGACGACGTCTTCCTGCACGCCGTCGATGGCCGAATACTCGTGCAGCACGCCGGCAATGGTGACCTCGGTCGGCGCGTAGCCCACCATCGAGGACAGCAGCACGCGCCGCAGCGCGTTGCCGAGGGTGTGGCCGTAACCGCGCTCGAAGGGCTCGAGGGTGGCTTTGGCGCGGTGACCGCCGAGCGGCTCGACCTGGATGGCCTTGGGCTTGAGAAGGGTGGTTTGCATGGAGTCTGTCAGTTCCTGTCAATACCCTCGGCTCGTTACGCCGATAAGGCTGATGGACCACGCCGGGCAGTGCTGAACTGCTGAGTCGCTTCGTGCCCGGCGGAACGAAACGTATGTGGGTGGCCGCGCGCGGGGTCGCCGCTCGGCCGGCGCGTCAACGCGAGTACAACTCGACGATGAGGGCTTCCTTGATCTCGGCGCCGAACTGGTCGCGGTCGGGCACCTTCTTGAAGACGCCTTCCATCTTGGTGGCGTCCACCTGCACCCAGTCGGCCAGGCCGATGGACTGCGCCAGCTTCAGGGCGTCGGTGACGCGCAGCTGGCTCTTGGACTTATCGCGCAGCGCGACCACGTCGCCGGCCTTGACCTGGTACGACGGGATGTTCACGACCTGACCGTTGACGGTGAGCGCCTTGTGCGAAACGAGCTGTCGGGCCTCGGCGCGGGTGGAACCGAAGCCCATGCGATAGACGACGTTGTCCAGCCGCGACTCCAGCAGCGCCAGCAAGGTGGCGCCGGTATTGCCCTTGCGGCGCTCGGCCTCGGCGAAATAACGGCGGAACTGGCGCTCGAGCACGCCGTACATGCGCTTGACCTTCTGCTTCTCGCGCAGTTGCAGGCCGAAGTCGGAGGTGCGCGAACCGCTGGTACGGCCATGCTGGCCGGGCTTGCTGTCGAACTTGGCCTTGTCGCCGATCGAGCGGCGGGCGCTCTTCAGGAAAAGGTCGGTGCCTTCACGGCGGGAGAGTTTGGCCTTGGGGCCGAGATAACGTGCCACGGGATGGATCCTGTTGGTTTGTCTGACGCGGCAGAAGCCCCTGAATGTTCAAAAGGAGCGACCCGCGCGAGTCCGGTGCTGGAGCATTGCTCCGCCCGGACGGTGGGCTTGAAGGGGGTGTCAACCCCCCAGAAAAACGGCCGGCCTGCACAGAAGTGCTCGCCGGCTCGGGAAAACACGTATTCTAGCTTCAGCCAGCCATGCTTGCACTGGCATCGTGCGCGCCGCCGCGTGGCGGCCCCGCCGACGAAGGTGTCAGATCCGGCGGCGCTTCTGCGGCCGGCAGCCGTTGTGCGGAATCGGCGTCACGTCGCTGATCGAATTGATGCGGATGCCCAGCGAGGCCAGCGCACGCACGCTCGACTCGCGCCCCGGGCCCGGGCCCTTGATGCGCACGTCCAGGTTCTTGATGCCTTGTTCCTGCGCCGCACGGCCGGCCGTTTCGGCCGCCACCTGGGCAGCAAAAGGCGTGCTCTTGCGCGAGCCCTTGAAGCCCTGGCCGCCGCTGGACGCCCAGGCCAGCGCGCTGCCCTGGCGGTCGGTGATGGTGATGATGGTGTTGTTGAACGACGCGTGCACGTGGGCAACGCCGTCCGCAATGTTCTTGCGGATCTTCTTGCTCACGCGGCGCGCCGCGGTATTCGGTGCCTTGGCCATGTCTTGATTCTTTCAGAGTTCCGGACGGGCGTTACTTCTTCAGCGCCTGGGCACCCTTTTTCGGACCCTTGCGGGTGCGGGCGTTGGTGCGCGTGCGCTGGCCACGCACGGGCAGGCCGCGGCGGTGGCGAAAGCCCCGGTAGCAGCCCAGGTCCATCAGCCGCTTGATGCTGATGGACAGTTCCCGGCGCAGGTCGCCTTCGATCGTGAGGCGGCCGATCTCGTCGCGGATGCGCTCGAGGTCGACGTCGGACAGGTCCTTGATCTTCTTCGAGTACGGAATGCCGACCGTCGTGCAGATCTTCTGCGCGGTGGTGCGGCCGATGCCGTAGATCGACGTGAGACCGATTTCCGCGTGCTTGTGCGGCGGGATATTGATGCCGGCGATGCGTGCCATGGTGTTCCTTAGCTATCAGCCTTGACGCTGCTTGTGGCGCGGGTCGGTGCAGATGACACGCACCACGCCCTTGCGGCGGATGATCTTGCAATGACGGCACATCTTCTTGACGGAAGCGGCGACTTTCATGGTCTTCTCCTTGACCCGGGATCGTGAATCTTCAAATGTCTGACTGGCGCGGAAGGCGATTCTCGTCGTGCATGGACATGAGGCACGGGGAATCAACTGGTCTTGAAATTCGCCTTCTTCAACAGGCTTTCATATTGCTGGCTCATCACGTAGCTCTGGACCTGGGCCCAGAAATCCATCGTGACGACGACGATGATCAGCAGCGAGGTGCCGCCGAAATAGAACGGCACGTTGTACTTGAGCACCAGGAACTCTGGCAGCAGGCATACCGCGGTGATGTACACGGCGCCGGCCAACGTCAGGCGCGACAGGATGCGGTCGATGTGCCTGGCCGTCTGGTCGCCCGGCCGGATGCCCGGGATGAAGGCGCCGCTCTTCTTCAGGTTGTCCGCGGTCTCGCGGCTGTTGAACACCAGCGCCGTGTAGAAGAAGCAGAAGAAGACGATCATCGCCGCGTACAGCAGCACGTAAATCGGTTGCCCGGGCGACAGCGCGCCAGACAAGTCCTTCAGCCAGCGCATGCCTTCACCGGTGGCGAACCAACCCACCACGGTGGCCGGCAGCAGAATGATGGAGCTGGCGAAGATGGGCGGGATCACGCCCGACATGTTCAGCTTCAGCGGCAGGTGCGACGACTGGCCGCCGTAGACCTTGTTGCCCACCTGACGCTTGGCATAGTTGACGAGGATCTTGCGCTGTCCGCGCTCCACGAACACCACCGCGAAGGTCACGAAGACCACCAGTGCCAGGATGAACAGGCAGGCCACGATGCTCATGGCACCCGTGCGCACCAGTTCGAACAGGCCGCCGATGGCGCTGGGCAACCCGGCCACGATGCCGGCGAAGATCAGGATCGAAATGCCGTTGCCCAGCCCGCGCTCGGTGATCTGCTCACCCAGCCACATCAGGAACATCGTGCCAGCCACCAGGCTCACTACCGCCGTCATGCGAAAACCGAAGCCAGGCGACAGCACCAGGCCTTGCGAGCCTTCGAGCGCCAGCGCGATGCCCAGGCTCTGAAAGATGGCCAGGAACAACGTGCCGTAGCGCGTGTACTGCGTGATCTTGCGACGGCCGGCCTCGCCTTCCTTCTTCAGCGCCTCCAGCGTGGGCACCACGTGGGTCATCAGCTGCATGATGATCGACGCGCTGATATACGGCATGATGCCCAGCGCAAACACGGTGAAGCGCGAAAGCGCGCCGCCACTGAACATGTTGAACAGGTTCAGGATGCCGCCGCTCTGACCCTGGAAGAGCTGCTGCAGAGCCACCGGGTCGATGCCGGGCACGGGAATGTGTGCCCCGATGCGGTAGACCACCAGCGCAAGCAACAAGAAGACGACCCGCCTGCGCAGGTCGCCGAACTTGCCGCTCTTGGCCAGTTGGTTCGCGGAAGTCACCACGGGCTTGCGTTCCTTCAGCCGTTCTTGCCAGCCGCGGCCGCGGCGGACTTGGCCGTCTTGCTGACCAGCTTGCCGGGCTTGCCTTCGACCGGCGCAACGACCTCGACGCTGCCGCCAGCCGCTTCGATGGCGGCCTTGGCACCGGCAGTGGCGGCGATGCCCTTGAGCACCACCTTGCGCGACAGCTCGCCCGACTTGATGACCTTGACGTGCTTGATGATCTCGCGCACCACCCCGGCCGCCTTCAGCGTGAGCAGATCCACCTCGTCGGCACCCAGGCGCTCCAGGTCGGTCAGCGTCACTTCGCCGTTGTACTTGAGCTGCGCCGACTTGAAGCCACGCTTGGGCAGACGGCGCTGCAGCGGCATCTGGCCGCCTTCGAAGCCGACCTTGTGGAAGCCACCGGCGCGCGACTTCTGTCCTTTGTGGCCGCGGCCCGCGGTCTTGCCCAGGCCGGAGCCGATACCCCGGCCGACACGGCGACGGTCCTTCTTGGAGCCGGCACCCGGCTTGATCTGATTCAGTTCCATCACAGCACCTTGACCAGGTAGGCGACCTTGTTGATCATGCCGCGCACCGCGGGCGTGTCTTCCAGCACGCGCTCGCTGTTGATCTTGCGCAGACCCAGGCCGCGCACGGTGTCGCGGTGCGACTGGCGCGTGCCGGCCACGCTCTTGACGAGCTTGACCGTGAGTGTTGTCTTTTCTGCCATCGGTGTTCTCCGCCGCGCGCTTTCAGTTGAAGAGGTCTTCGACCGACTTGCCGCGCTTGGCCGCCACTTCGGCCGGCGTCGTCGAGCGGCGCAGCGCGTCGAGCGTGGCGCGGACCATGTTGTAGGGGTTGGACGAGCCCAGGCTCTTGGCCACGATGTCGGTGACGCCCATGACTTCGAACACCGCGCGCATGGGGCCGCCGGCGATGATGCCGTCACCCGGCTTGGCCGGTGCCATCAGCACCTTGGCCGCGCCGTGTTCGCCGCGCACGTTGTGCTGGATGGTGCCGTTGCGCAGGCTGACCTTGGTCATGTTGCGGCGCGCCGCTTCCATGGCCTTCTGCACCGCCACCGGCACTTCCTTGGCCTTGCCCTTGCCCATGCCGATGCGGCCGTCGCCGTCGCCGACGACGGTGAGCGCCGCGAAACTGAGCGTGCGGCCGCCCTTGACGACCTTGGTCACGCGGTTGACCGCGATCATTTTTTCCTTCAGGCCGTCTTCATTGCCTTCGGTCTGGGCGCGGGGAGTGAACTTTGCCATGTCTGTTTTTCCTTAACGTGCCGCCGGCGTCAGAACTGCAGGCCGGCTTCACGCGCCGCCTCGGCCAACGCCTTGACGCGGCCGTGGTAAGCAAAACCCGAGCGGTCGAATGCAACCTTCTCGATCCCGGCCGCCTTGGCCTTTTCGGCGATGCGCTTGCCGATGATCGCGGCCGCGGCGGTGTTGCCACCCTTGCCTGCTGCACCCAGTTGTTCGCGCACTTCCTTCTCGGCGGTGGAGGCACTGGCCAGCACACGGGCGCCGTCGTCGGAAATGATGTTCGCGTAGATGTGCAGGTTGGAGCGGTGCACCGCCAGGCGGGCCGTCTGCTGCAGCGCAATGCGCACACGCGTCTGGCGCGCGCGGCGCAGGCGTTGTTCTTTCTTGATCAAGCTCATGTTGGTGCTCCTTACTTCTTCTTCGTCTCTTTCAGCACCACGCGCTCGTTGGCGTAGCGGATGCCCTTGCCCTTGTAGGGTTCGGGCGGACGGAAGGCGCGCACCTCGGCGGCCAGTTGACCCACCACCTGACGGTCGGCGCCGGAGATCAGGATCTCGGTCTGCGTCGGCGTGGTCACCTTGATGCCTGCGGGCATCTCCTTGACCACCGGGTGCGAGTAGCCGACCTGCAGGTTGAGCTTCTGACCTTGCGCCTGGGCACGGAAACCCACGCCCACGAGGGTGAGCTTACGCTCGAAGCCCTTGCCCACACCGCCCACCATGTTGGCCACCAGAGCCCGCAGCGTGCCGCTCATGGCGTCGGCTGTCGAAGAGTCGTCGGCGGGCACGAAGGTGATCGTGCCGCCTTCGTTCTTCACATTCACCAGCGGGTGCAGCTTGCGCGTCAGCGTGCCGCTGCCACTCTTGACGGTGATCTGATCGCCCTTGATCGCCACGTCCACGCCTGGTGGCACGGCAATGGGCATTTTTCCTACGCGTGACATGTCGGTTGCTCCCTTAGGCCACGTAGCAGAGGACTTCGCCGCCGACACCGGTGGCGCGCGCCTTGCGGTCGGTCATCACACCCTTGGGCGTGGTGACGATGGCCACGCCGAGGCCATTCATGACCTGCGGAATGGCGTGACGGCCCTTGTAGATGCGCAGGCCAGGACGGCTGACACGCTCGATGCGCTCGATCACCGGGCGGCCCGCGTGATACTTGAGCGCAATCTCGAGCGTCGGCTTGCCGTCCTCGTCGCTGATCTTGTGGCCGTCGATATAGCCTTCGTCGTGCAAGACCTGCGCGATCGCGATCTTCAGCTTGGACGACGGCATCGTGACGACCGCTTTGTCCACCGCTTGCGCGTTGCGGATGCGGGTCAGCATGTCGGCGATGGGGTCACTCATGCTCATGGGTGTTCTCCTGATCTTCTCGCCGGACTACCAGCTGGCCTTGACCACGCCCGGGATCTCGCCCTTGAAGGCGAGTTCACGGATCTTGTTGCGGCCCAAGCCGAACATGCGGAAGGTGCCACGGGGGCGCCCGGTGATGGCGCAGCGGTTGCGCAGGCGCGTCGGGTTGGCGTTGCGCGGCAGCTTCTGCAGTTCCAGGCGGGCGGCGTAGCGCTGCTCGTCGGAATGCTTGGCGTCGTCGGCCACGGCCTTCAACTCGGCGTACTTCTTGGCGTACTTGGCGACGAGCTTCTCGCGCTTCAGCTCACGCTGCTTGAGGGATGTCTTGGCCATGTCGTAAGCCTTCAGTTCTTGAACGGGAATTTGAAGGCGGCGAGCAGTGACTTGCACTCGTCGTCGGTCTTCGCACTCGTGGTGATGCTGATATTCATGCCGCGGATCGCATCGATCTTGTCGTAGTCGATCTCGGGGAAGATGATCTGTTCCTTGACGCCGATGTTGTAGTTGCCACGGCCGTCGAAGCTGCGCCCGCTGATGCCGCGGAAGTCGCGCACGCGGGGCAGCGCCACGGTGACGAAGCGGTCCAGGAATTCGTACATGCGCACGCCACGCAGCGTGACCATGCAGCCGATGGGCACGCTGTCGCGGATCTTGAAGCCGGCGATCGGCTTCTTGCTCTTCGTGACCACGGGCTTCTGGCCGGCGATCTTGGTCATGTCGCCCACGGCGGCGTCCATCACCTTCTTGTCGGAGACCGCCTCGCCCACGCCCATGTTGAGCGTGATCTTCTGCAGGCGCGGCACCTGCATCACCGACTTGTAGCCGAACTTGGCCATCAACTCGGGCACGATCTTCTCGGCATAGATGCCGTGCAGGCGGGCCTGGGGCGCGGGGCCCTGGACGGCAGCAGCTTGTTCTTTCTTGGCCATGGTCGATTACGCCTTGATCTCTGCGCCAGTGGACTTGTAGACGCGCACACCGTTGTCGCGCGTCTTGCGTGCCGCCTGCTCTTCCTTGCTCAGCAGCTTGATGCCGACCTTGTCGGCCTTGCCGGCGGCGGCGTTCCAGATCGCGACGTTGCTCTGGTGGATGGGCATGGTCTTGTCGATGACGCCGCCGGTGGTGCCCTTCAGCGGGTTCGGCTTGACGTGCTTCTTCACCACGTTCACGCCTTCGACGACGATGCGCTCTGCGTCGACGCGCTGCGTCACGGTGCCGCGCTTGCCTTTGTCGCGGCCGGTGGTCACGACGACCTGGTCGCCCTTGCGAATCTTGTTCATGGTGAGTCCTGACGGGTCTGGGGTCAGAGCACTTCGGGTGCCAGCGAGACGATCTTCATGAAGCGCTCGGTGCGCAGTTCACGCGTCACCGGGCCGAAGATGCGGGTGCCGATGGGCTCGAGCTTGGCGTTCAGCAGCACGGCGGCATTGCCGTCGAACTTGATCAGCGAACCGTCCTGGCGACGCACGCCCTTGGCGGTGCGCACGACCACGGCGCTGTAGACCTCGCCCTTCTTGACGCGGCCACGCGGTGCGGCTTCCTTGATGCTGACCTTGATGACGTCGCCGATGCCGGCATAGCGCCGCCTCGAGCCGCCGAGCACCTTGATGCACATGACGGACTTGGCGCCCGTGTTGTCGGCCACGTCGAGCCGAGACTGCATTTGGATCATGTTCTGTCCCCAACTTGTACCGTACCGTGCCGCCAGTTGGCGACACCGCTCGATCAGTCTTGGGCCCGTGGATGGGTGGATCCGACTTGGGGCCTTGTGCTGTGCACGAAACCCGCCAAACCGGCGAAGCCTTTGATTATGGGCGATTTGAGGGCGGCACGTCAAGCCTCAGTCTTGTCCAACGAGGTATGAGCCTGGGGCCAGGCGCGTCATTCCAGTGAGGAGTGAGCCTGACGGGCACCTGAGATCGTCGATTTGGGGGCTGGCAGGCAGCTCGCTGACGGCGCGGGTCGATCATCGAATCGATGGTGATCGACATGAACGAAGCCCAGGTGCGTACGCTGGAGCAGGTGCGTCAGGTTCTGGCAGGTACACAGGCCATGGAGTTTCAGGCGGCTGCCGATGGGGAGGGCCGCTACGTATGGATCGGAGCCGTCCTCAAGCGCTTGGATTACCGCCGCCTGAGCCGCACGGATCGCGGCCCGGTGCTGGCCTACCTGCAGCGCCTGAGCGGCTACAGCCGGGCCCAGATCACGCGGCTGGTTTCACGCTGGGACGCCGGCAGGCCGCTGGTCAAGAACTACGGCGCGCCCCAT
>JAABPT010000421.1 GCA_011391855.1 Burkholderiales bacterium | reverse complement strand
AACGCGCGCTCATCCGGCGCTGGTACGAGACCGGCGCGCCGGCTCGCTGAGCCTCCCCCCACCGAGCCCCCTTACCCTCGAGGAGACAACCCCATGACGACGACTGCCGTCCACCCTGTGGACGAACGCCTGCCCACGCCGCGCCTGGCGGCCCTGGGCCTGCAACACGTGCTGGTGATGTATGCCGGCGCCGTGGCCGTGCCGCTGATCGTGGGCCGCGCACTGAAGCTCAGCCCCGAACAGGTGGCGATGCTGATCAGCGCCGACCTCTTTGCCTGCGGCCTGGTCACGCTGATCCAGTCGCTGGGCTTCACGAAATATTTCGGCATCAAGCTGCCGGTGATGATGGGCGTGACCTTCGCCGCGGTCGGTCCGATGGTGGCGATGGCCAATGCGCAGAGCGGTGTCGAGGGCGCGCGTGCGATCTTCGGCGCCATCATCGGCGCCGGTGTCGTCAGCGTGCTGATCGCGCCGCTGATGAGCCGGATGCTGCGCTTCTTTCCGCCGGTGGTCACCGGCACCATCATCGCCATCATCGGCATCAGCCTCATGCGCGTCGGCGTGGGCTGGGCCATGGGCGGGCCGGCCTTCCTGGCGCAGAACGTCGATGTGCCGAAGTTGGTCGAAATGACCAAGCTGATCGAGCCCGCATTGGCCGCACCGGTGGCGACCGGGGCCGCGGCGCCGGTGGTCAGACTGCCCGGGCCCATCCCGATGACCGACAACCCCGCCTACGCGGCACTCGACAACATGGCGGTGGCCGCCGCGGTGCTGATCTTCATCCTGCTGCTGGTGAAATACACGAAGGGCTTCCTGGCCAATATCTCGGTGCTGCTCGGCATCGTGGCCGGCTGCATCGTGGCCGCGGCGCTGGGCAAGATGCATTTCGACAAGGTCGACAAGGCGCACTGGTTCGACGTCGTCACGCCGTTCGCCTTCGGCATGCCCACCTTCGACCCGGTGATGGTGCTGACCATGACGCTGGTGATGATCGTGGTGATGATCGAATCCACCGGCATGTTCCTGGCGCTGTCGGACATCACCGGCAAGAAGATCGGCCAGAAGGAGTTGGCCGCCGGCCTGCGCACCGACGGCCTGGGCACCGTGATCGGCGGCGTGTTCAACACCTTCCCGTACACCAGTTTCAGCCAGAACGTGGGCCTGGTCGGCGTGACCGGCGTGCGCAGCCGCTACGTTTGCGTCGCGGGCGGCATCATCATGCTGGTGCTGGGCATGCTGCCCAAGATGGCGGCCTTCGTCGAATCGATCCCCGTCTTCGTGCTCGGCGGCGCGGGCCTGGTGATGTTCGGCATGGTGGCAGCCACCGGCATCCGCATCCTGTCGACGGTGGACTACAAGCACAACCGCAACAACCTGTATATCGTGGCGCTGTCGATCGGCTTCGGCCTCATCCCGCTCGTGGCACCGCGCTGGACGCAGCACATGGCGCACAGCCTGCACCCGCTGCTGGAATCGGGCATCCTGCTCACCGCGGTGGCGGCGGTGGCGCTGAATATCTTCTTCAATGGCGCGCGCGCCGACGAAGGCGCGGCGATCGAGGCCGCCAAGGCCGCCGAGGCGCACTGAACCCCCATTCACAGGAGATTGGCTCATGCCCACGATCCGCGTCGAACTTTTCGCCGGCCGCACGCTGGAACAGAAGCGCGCGCTGGCGCAGGCGCTCACCGAGGCCACCGTGCGCACGCTGGGCGGCTCGGCCGACGCGGTGGACGTGATCTTCAGCGATGTCGAGCGCCACGACTGGGCCACGGGCGGCCAGCTTTGGGCCGACAAGGCGGCGCCGAAGCCGGCGTAGCAGCGCCGGCCGTCTGCACAGGCCATCACCGCCCCCTTGCTGCGTCCCGCGTGGCTGGTCGCGGCGATGGACGCCGAGCGGCGCGAGATCGCCGGCATCCGGGTGGCTGGACACGGTGCGTCTTGCGCACTTGCACGGGCTCGCGCTGGGTGATCACTGACTACCTTCACACTGCCGGGTCCCGGCCCGGCGGCCGGGTAACTTTCATTTGCGGGCCCAAATGAAAGTCACCAAAGCAAAGGGCCTGAA
>JAABPT010000422.1 GCA_011391855.1 Burkholderiales bacterium | reverse complement strand
CAGTTGTCGTCGGTCGTCACGGGCTGCTTGATGGCGTCGCGCACCCGCAAGATGTAGTTGCGCATGGCATTGGCGGCGATGAGGTGCTGCGACCAGTAAACCATGGCTTCGTTGCCCACGCTCACGGCCGACACGATGTCGGGAAATTCGTTGGCCAGCTTGATGCCGCGCGCGATCTCGGCGTTGTTGAAGGCACCATCACCGCCCACCACGTAGATGCCGAGCATCACCTTGATGTCGAGACGGTGTTCGCGGATCACCTGCAGCGTCTGCCGCGCTTCCTTGTCCGAACTGTTGAACAGACGGATGAGCCCGAAACCGCCGGTCACCAACAGGTCCAGGTCTTCCTTGATCATGGCCGGCGTGATGTCCTCGTTCTCTCGGTCGGCATCGTTGACCGCGGTGCGGTAGGGCGAGTACGCCACCGCCTTGCGCGCGAAGAAGTCCGCCGGCAGCGGCCGGATCTCGGGCGCCGGGATCACGCCGCCGCCGCCGCAGGCCAGCAGCAGCGCCGCAAGGACGATGGCCAGTGCGGCGCGCACCAGCGTGAAGGAACGGGTGAACGGCGAGCCAGTGGAGGTTTGCTTCATGGCCATGGCCTCAGAACGTGAACTGCGCGCCAACGCCGACATAGTTGCCGGACTTGCTGACGCGTGAATCGATATTGGTGAAGGCCGCGTTGCCCGGGCTCGACATCGGCGACAGTCCCTTGCGCCCATAGGTCACCAGGCCGCCGAAGGCATAGACCTCGAAGCCGTTGCCGAAGTCGTATTCCAGGCCAGGCGACAGGACGAGCAGGCTGTTGCTCTGCCCCCGTTCGCTCGGGTTGTCGGTTTCCGCCTCTCCCAGGTAGACCAGGCCGGCCGAGGCGACCCAGCGGCCGAAGCGGTAGCGCGCCCCTATCATCAAATCCACCGAGCGCGCGGCGTAGCCCGGGTTGTCGACGTCGCAGCGCGAGGGCACTTCGCTCTTGCAGCCCCAGTCGACGTTGAACATTTCGTTCCACTGGTCGTTCTGGTCGGGCGGGACCATGGGCTTGGTGATGACGGCATAGGCGCCGCTCCAGCGGTTGGCGCGCACGCCGCCGGAGATTTCCCACTGCAGGTCGACCTGGTAGCGCGCCATGATCATGGCGATGCTCTGGCCCGAAGAGCCGAGCTTGCCGTCGTCGGCAGGAAACGGCGTGAGCCCGGTGAACGGGCCATGACCCCAGGCCGACGGCGTGCCGTTGCGTGTGTCCTGATACATCGCATCGACGACGAGGTCGCCCTTGTGGTACTGGGCGTAGAACTCCCAGAAGCGCGGCTCGTTCTTCTCCCAGCCCGACTTGCCGTCGTCGTAGGTGGCTTCGAGCACCAGGTCGCCTTCGTAGACGTCGAGTGGCCGCGTGGTCAGGCGCAGAGCACCGGTCAAGAGGCCGTAGCCTGCGCCGCTGGAGGCCCAGACATCGCCCACGTTCAGATTGGTGCCGTAGGGGTAGTCGGCCACGCTCCAGGTGCGCGTGGTCATGGCGCCAATGCGCACGCTGCCGTAGTCGGAGTGACTGAGCGCTATGTTCTTGTCGTACCAGAAGCCTTCGATGTCCTCCTTGCCGTCGCGCCAGCGCTGGCTGAGCAGGCCTTCGATCTTGAAGCCGCCAGGCAGGTCGAACCTGAGCGCCAGGTAGGGTTGGAACAGCGTCAGGGTCACGTTGTCGGCACCGTATTCACGGCCATAGACCAGCGCATCCGCCCACTGGCGCTGCTTGTTCTCGAAGGGTTCGAGAGCGCACTCCTCGCAGTAGTCGCTCACGCGCACGATCTCGGCCTTGGCGAACCCGGTCAGGCTGAAGGGACCGTAGTCCACCGCCTGCGCGCCGCCGCTGCACAGCAGCCCGGCAGCGAGGCAGATGCCGCTCAGTGCGGGCCGGTGCGGCCGTTGGGCCGCGTGCGGCCTCGCTGCAAGGTCGGTGTGGCGCGTGGCGCGGGCCGGAGGATCGTTGTGCATGGTGAAGGTGCCCGTCGAAGTCAGCATGGCTTGGCCGGATGGCATGGATGAATGACCACACCGAGTAGATGTGAAAGCGCTTTCATCAGCATAGGCCACGGTCGCCGACTCAGTCAACCCTGGCGCACGGGTGTTTTCCCGCGGTGGCACGCTCGACAAGCGCACGATCCGCGGGTAAACCTCCGGATTGTGCGCTGAAAGCGCTTTCACTAAGATAAACCTCCGCGCAATTCCGAGGTCGACCGAGATGAGCCGTATCCACCGCATGCTCCTGCTCCTGCTGGCCGCCGCGTTCACCTGGCCCGGCGCCCTGGCGCAGCCGGTCAAGGCCGGCGCGGCCACCTACTTCCTGGCACCCAAGGGCAGCGAAGCCCGACCGCCGCAGGCGCCCATGCGCACCGTGGAGATGCTGAAGACAGCGGCGCAGACCAACCAGTGGTACTCCACGCTGCTGTTCAACGCCCAGCCCGAACCCATTTACGCGCATCCCCTGACCTTTCGCCCCACGGCCGCCGGTTTCGAAGTGGCGCTGCCGGCCAAGGAAGTGATCCCCACCGAGCGGCGCGACGTGGAGATCCACTATGCGCACAAGAACCCCATCGTCGTCTCGCCGGCCGCCTTCGAACCCGGCCCCGCCAAGCTGGCCCGCGCCAGCGACTGGGCCATCGACATTTCCATGGCCCGCGGCAGCGACGACCTGCGCGTCACCGTGGCGCATGGCAGCCCTTACGCCAGCTTCCAGCTCAGCCGCGGCGACGTGCGGCTGAAGTTGCCCGCCGCCGGCCAGCGCATCGAGAGCGGCGCCGACCCCCGCTCGCTGGTGCTGCAGGTCGGCGCGCAGCGCTTTGCCGCCTTCGGCCCCACCGGCGTGGCTTGGGATCGGGTTTCCGATACCGAATGGCTGGGCCGGCTGCCGGCCGGCAAGGGCTATTTCGCCGTGGCCGCCCTGCCCGACACCGAGCCCGCCACGCTGCAACTGTTGGCCCGCCACGCCTACGCCTTTATCCAGGACACGCGGGCCGAATGGCGTTTCGACCAGGCGCAAGGCAAGGTCGAGACGGTGTTCAAGGTCCAGTCCCGCGTCATGGAGGGCCCCGACAACGGCCCGCTGCTCGGCCTGTATCCGCACCAGTGGCACGACAACCCCACGGTGTCCGGCAAGCTGGGCCCCGCCTACGACAGCCTGCGCGGCAAGATCCGGCTGCTGGCCGCCCCCGAATTCAAGACCGAGCGCACCTATCCGGGCTTCCTGCCGAACTGGCCCGGCGTGGGCGAAAGCCCGCGCGCCAAGGACCTGGCCGACCTGCTGAAGACCGACGTGCGCCAGCGCCGTGCGCTGATGCCGGACAAGGAAAACCGCGACAACTGGCGCACCAGCGCCTATTGGCAGGGCAAGGCCCTGACGCGCCTGACCCAGCTGGCGGCGGTGGCCGAGCAGCAGGGTGACCTGACCGCGCGCGACCAGCTCATGGCCTTGGTGAAGGAGCGCATGGAATTCTGGTTTTCGGGCGAAGGCAGCCGCAACTATTTCCACTACGACCAGGGGCTGGGCACCATGGTGACCTACCCCGACGAGTTCTTTGCCGTCGAGCAGATGAACGACCACCACTTCCACTACGGCTACTGGATCCGCGCCGCCGCCGAAATTGCGCTGCGCGACCCGGCCTGGGCCGCGAAGGACCGCTGGGGTGCCATGGTCGACCTGCTCGTGAAGGACATCGCCAATACCCAGCGCGGCGGCAGCGACTACCCGTTCCTGCGCAATTTCGACGTCTACGAGGGCCACTCCTGGGCCTCGGGCGTGGGCCTGGGCGCCTGGGGCAACAACCAGGAAAGCTCGTCGGAGGCCATCAACGCCTGGGCCGGCCTCATCCTGTGGGGCGAAGTGCACGGCGACCGCGCGCTGCGCGACCTGGGCGTGTGGCTGTATACCAGCGAAGTCCAGGCCATCGAGCACTATTGGTTCGACCTGCACGGCCTGGTCTTCGCGCCCGAATACAAGGCCAAGAGCGCCGAGGTCAGCATGCTCTTCGGCGGCAAATATGCCCACAACACCTGGTGGACCGACGAGCCACGGCAGATCAAGGGCATCAACCTGCTGCCCATGACCACCGCGTCCACCTACATGGGCCGCGACAAGGCCTTCATCCAGCGCAGCCTGGGCACGCTGCCTGCAGAAACCGAACTGTGGCTGTCGCGCGCCGGCAAGGGCTACGGCAGCGGGGAGCGCCAGGTGCCCAAGGACATCTGGCAGGACGTCTTTGCCAAATACATGGCCTTGGCCGACCCGGCCGCGGGGCTGGCACAGTGGGACCGCTGGGGCAGCGTGGAAGGCGGCGACACCCGTTCGCACACGCTGCACTGGCTGCTGAGCCTGAACGAGATGGGACCGCCCGACCTCACGGTGACCGCCGACACCGCGCTGTACACGGTATTCAAGCGTGCCGACGGCAAGAAGACCTACCTGGCCTACAACGCCGGCAAGGCGCCGATCAGCGTGCGCTTCAGCGACGGCAAGGTGCTGGACGTGGCGCCGGGCACGCTGGGGCGGGCGCAATGACGCCAGCCGCGCCAGCGCTCGCACCGAATCAGGGAAAGCGACAAGTTTTCACATCTTGCCAGGGCCGTCTTGCAGGCCTATGCTTGGCTGAAAGCGCTTTCAAAACTGCGGTTCGTTGTCACGCTCACTCCACCGTGCCCGCCGGCACCTACTCGGAACCGACACCATGAAGTCCCTCCCCAAGCACCTGCAACTCTCCGCCATCTCGTTCGCCACCGCCCTGGTCGTGGCGGCCTGCGGTGGCGGTGACGCCACGCCGCCCCCCGAGACGCAGCCGCCGACGATCAATATCGAAAGCAGTGTGCTGGGAACGGCCGTCGGTGCCGTCACCTTCACCTTCACCTTCAGCGAAGACGTGGGTAGCTCGTTCACCGCCTCCGACGTGGCGGTGAGCAACGGTACCCCGGGGAGCTTCACCAAGCTCGACGCCCTTCAGTACACGCTGGTCGTGAACCCGGCCGCCAATGCGGCGGGCACGCTGGCCGTCAGCATCGCCGACAAGGCTTATTCAGACCTGGTGGGAAACACCGGCGCCGGAACGTCCAGGACACAAGCCTTCGACACCGTGCCGCCCACGGTGACCATCGCCAGCAGCGCGGCGGGCAGCACTGCCACCGGCGACATCACGTTCACCTTCGCCTTCAGCAAGGACATCGGCGGCACGTTTACCGCCAGCGACATCACGGTGGCGGGCGGCACGGCCGGCATGTTCACCGTCGCCAGCGGCACCAGCGCCACGCTGGTGGTGTCGCCGCTGGCCAACGCCACAGGCCATGTCGACATCACGGTGCCCGCGGGCGCCGTGGCCGATGTCGGCGGCACCGCCAACACGCTGGTGGCAACCGCCCAGCAGGCCTACAACACGGCTGTTGCAGTGACCAAGACCACGATCGTCAGCTTCGACGAGGCCACTCCACCGGTGCTCACCGGCTTTGGTGGTGCCGAGGACGCCACCGTGGTGATCGACCCGACGAATGCCGCCAACAAAGTGGGCAAAATCGTCAAGGCGGCCAATGCCGAGTTGTGGGCCGGTGCCACCGTATCGATCTGCCCCAGCGACGCCATCGTCACGCTGCCGTTCAGCGACGCCAACAAGACCATGTCGGCGCGCGTCTGGTCGCCCGACGCGGGCATCCCCGTGCGGCTGAAGGTCGAGGACGCAGCCGACAACACGAAGACGGTGGAGACCGAGGCCATGACCACGGCGGCCGGCGCCTGGCAGACCCTGACCTTCAATTTCGCCAACCCGGTCGCGGGCACGGCAGCGCTGAATCTGGCCAACACCTACAACAAGTCGTCTATCTTCTTCAACTTCGGCAAGACCGGGGCCGAGGTCGGTGCGGCCAAGACCTACTACCTGGACGACCTCAGCTTCGTCGGTTCCAACTTTGCCGTAGCCTGCCCGGGTGGCGGTGGCGGTGGCACCGCGCTGGTGACATTCGACGACCCGGCGTTGACCTACAAGCTGACCGACTTCGGCGGCACCACGTCGAGCATCGTCACAGACCCCGCCGGCGGCACCGGCAAAGTGGCGCAGGTCGTCAAGACCGTCGCCGCCGAGCTTTGGGCCGGCACGACGATGTCGACTGGCGCCAATGACTCCATCGCCACGGTACCGTTCACCGATGCCGCCAAGACGATGACGATGCGCGTTCATGCGCCGGCGGCAGGCCTGCCGATCCGGCTCAAGCTGGAGGACGCGGCCGACAACACACACACGGTCGAGACCGAGGCCATGACGACAGCGGCCGGCTGGCAGACGCTGACCTTCAATTTCGCCAATCAGGTTCCCGGCACGGCAGCGCTCAACCTGGCCTTCACCTACAACAAGTCGTCGGTCTTCCCCAATTTCGGCAAGACCGGGGCCCAGATCGGCGCCGACAGCACCTACTTCTTCGATGACCTGACCTTCGTGCCGGCGGCAGGCGGTGGTGGTGGCGGCGGCACCCCGCCGGCCGGGTTGATCAACCTCGTCGGCGGTGTTTTTGCCAGCAACTACGCGGAGACGCCGACGCCGTGGAAGAGTGTCGAAGGCGGCAACGCCGGGCGCTATATCGACACCAGCGTCGTGACGCAGGACTGGTGGAGCGGGCTGGCCGCGAACGACGCGACGCCGAGCTTCTATTTCGGGTACGGCATCAACAGCGGTGCCAAGCCCTGGGGCTTCGGCGGCTACGTCAGTGCACCGAGCAATGGCGTGGCCAATGTTGCCGGCTACAACAGCGTGCAGATCTCGGTCTGGGGCAACGACCAACTCGTCAACACGAAGCCGAACTTCACCGTCATTCTGAAGGGGCCGGAGGTGGCAGGCTGCACTTCCGAGCTGAAGGGCAATATCGCCGTCAGCGGCAGCGGTGTGCAGACCTACACCTTGCCGCTCAATACTTTCACGCTGCAGACGGCGTGCGCCTATGCGTCGGCCGCCGCGGCACTGGCCGCCGGAGTCAAGGAGATTCACATCCAGGTCCTCGGCAACAACGTGCAGTACCTCAGCGGCCAGGATGCGCTCAACAACTACCCCAACGGTCTGAATATCGGCTCCATCAAGTTCCAGTGAGCTCAGTCGCCTGCCTTCGGGGGCCACGAAGTCGATAGCGGGGCGATGCGGCCGGTGCTCGCCAAACCGCTCTTTCCGACAGGCGACACCCATGACCAGGTCCACGCAAGCGCGTTCAGTGCTTAGCGATCGCGACCCAGTGCCCGGACCGGGTGGCGGTTTCGCCGACGAGGGCGGAGAAACCTGGTATCGCATCGACGATGTCGACGTGGTACTTCCCTTCTTTGTGGCCCTGACGGGCGACAGCGACCTCTGGGCCTTCGTCTCCACCGCCGGGTCGCTGACGGCAGGCCGCCGCGACCCCGACGGCGCCTTCTTTCCCTACGAGACGGTGGACAAGCTGCACCGGCGCTGGGAACACACCGGTCCTCGGACCTGGATCCTGTTGGAAGATGAGGCAGGCCGTTCCCTGTGGGAGCCCTTTGCCCCGCGCCTGGACGGTTCGGCCGGCCGCCGCTCGGTGTGGAAGAACCTTTCCAGTACGAGGCTGCGTTTCCGCGAAGTCCATCCTTCGGGCCGGCTGGCGTTCCAGTACGAATGGTCCAGCGAGGCTGGCCTGGGCTTGATCCGCACCGCCCGGCTGCAGGCGCTGCAAGGTTCGGTGTCGGTGCGCGTGCTCGACGGATTGCTCAACCTGATGCCGCCCGGCGTGAGCTTCGAGCACGCCAGCACCATGAGCAGCCTGGCCGACGCCTATAAGTGGAACGAGTCCGCCGCTGGCGGGCGCCTGGGGCTGTTCACGCTGTATGCGCAGATCTGGGACCGCGCCGAGCCCAAGGAGTCGTTCCAGGCGCTGACGGCCTGGCACGCCGGGCTGCCGGCTGGCGCGCGTTCGCTGCTTTCGGCGCAGCAGGTGGGTGCCTTCTGCCGTACCGGGCAGGTGCAGGCCGAGACGCTCACGCGCGGCCAGCGCGGTGCCTGGCTGGTGAATTTCGACGCCAAGCTCTCGCCCCAGGCCGGCGCCATGGAGTGGCACCTCGTCGTCGACAGCCCGCGCTCGCAGGTCGAGGCCTTCGAACTGGCCCAGCGCCTGGCCGCCGGCGGCGGCACACCCGCGCAGATCCGCCAGGCGGTCGCTCGCAACACCGCCGGCGTGGACGAATTGCTGGCGCGCGCCGACGGCCTGCAGTCGTCCAACGACCCCATGGCCGCCGCGCACCACCGTGCCAACGTGCTGTTCAACATCATGCGCGGCGGCGTCTTCGTGGACGGCACCCGCTTCGACCGCGACGACCTGCTGGCCTTCGCGCGCCAGCGCCACCACGCCGTGGGCGAGCAGCTGGCGCAGGCCGCGGCCGCCTGGCCGGCACAGCTGGAGCGCGAAACCGCGCTGGCCGCGGCGCGCGAACTAGGCCCACAGGCGGAGCGACTGGTGCTGGAATACCTGCCGCTGACCTTCAGCCGGCGCCACGGCGACCCCAGCCGGCCGTGGAACAAATTTTCGATCCGCGTGCGCGACGCGGCCGGCCGGCGCGTGCTGGACTACCAGGGCAACTGGCGCGACATCTTCCAGAACTGGGAGGCCCTGGCCACCAGCGAGCCGGCGTACCTGGGTTCGATGATCGCCACCTTCCTGGGCGCCATGACGCCCGACGGCTACAACCCCTACCGCATCAGCCGCGCCGGCATCGACTGGGAGGTGCCCGAGCCGCACAACCCCTGGAGCCACATCGGCTACTGGGGCGACCACCAGATCATCTACCTGCTGCGACTGCTGGAAGCGGCGCAGGCGCACGACCCGGCCACGCTGGCCAGCGTGTGGGATCGCGCGCTGTTCAGCTTTGCCGACGTGCCCTACCGGCTGAAGCCGCACCTGCAGCAGGTGCAGCACCCCAAGGACACCATCGACTTCGACGAAGCGGCGCATGAGCGTGCCCATGCTCGCGCCGCAAGGCTCGGCACCGACGGGCTGCGCGTCTGTGGCGACGACGGCCTGCCCGCGCTGGCCACGCTGGGTGAAAAACTGGCCGTCATCCTGCTCGCCAAGGCCGGCAGCCTGGTGCCCGGCGGTGGCCTGTGGCTGCACACGCAGCGGCCAGAGTGGAACGACGCCAACAATGCGCTGGCTGGCTACGGGCTCTCGGTGGTGACGCTGGCCTACCTGCGCCGCTTCCTCGTCTTCCTGGCCGCCCTGCCTGCGGCACAGCAGCCGTTCGCCACTTCGGCGGCCACGCTGCAGGCGCTGCACCGTTTCGGCGACCTGGTGCGCAGCACGTCGCTGCAGGCCGTGCATGACGCCACGGCCCGGCGCAGCTTCGTCGACGCGGCCGGCGCCCTGCTCGACCCCTGGCGCACCCAGGCCTATCGCGGCAGCGCCGGGCGCGAACCCGCCGTGGCGCCGGCCGGCCTGCTGGCCGCGCTGGCACACGACCTGCTGCCGCTGGTCGACGCCAGCCTGCACGCCAACCGGCGCGGCGATGGTCTCCATCACAGCTACAACCTGGTCGACTTTGGCGGCGGCGCGGCCGAGGTTGCGCACCTGTACCCCATGCTCGAAGGCCAGGTGGCGCTGCTGTCCTGCGGCCTGCTGACGCTGCCCGAATCGGTGGCGCTGCTGGACGCGCTGTACGCCAGCCCGCTGTACACGGCCGACCGGAACAGCTTCCTGCTCTACCCCGACCGCCGCCTGCCCGGCTTCCTGGAACGCAACCGGCTCGACGCCGAAGCGCTGGCGCTGCCCATTACGCAAACCTTGCTGGCGGCCGGCCGCAACGACCTGCTGCAGCAGCAAAGCGACGGCACCGTCCGCTTCGCTCCCGGGCTGGCCAACCGTGGTGACCTGGAAGCCGCAGGTGCCGACCTGGGCGCTGCACTGCAACCGCTGGCCGAAGCCTACGACCGCGTGCTGAACCACCACGCCTTCACAGGCCGCTCGGGCACCATGTTCGGCTACGAAGGCCTGGGCTGCATCTATTGGCATATGGTGGCCAAGCTGCTGCTGGCGGTGCAGGAACGCGTCTTCGAAGCGGCTGACGCCCAAGCACCGGAACTGCCCGCGCTGAAGGACTTTTACCGCCGCGTGCGCAGCGGCCTGGGCTACCACAAGGACGCTGCCTCCTATGGCGCCTTTCCGGCCGACCCCTACAGCCACACGCCGGCCGGCGGCGGCGCGCAGCAACCAGGCATGACGGGCCAAGTGAAGGAAGAGATCCTCACCCGCTGGGGCGAGCTGGGCCTGCGAATGCAAGGTGGGCGCGTGCGCTTCGACCCGGTGCTGGTCGACGAAGCTGAAATTCCCGACGACGGCGAGCTGAGCTTCACCTGGGCACGCATTCCGTGCCGCTACCGCCGGGGGACGACGACCCGGCTGCGGGTACTCACCGAACGGGGCTGGCACGACTGCCCCGACCGCAGCTTCGCCCCGCAGGGCGTGCAGGCCTTGGAGGCGACGATCCGATTCGACGAGGCTTGAGGCTGGTCCTCGGCCTCAGGGAACGCGAGCGAGGGCTACACGTGCCATCGTTCACGCGCTGACGCGGGTGGTCGCGAACGAGGGTGCGCTACTGGCGATAAAGCGCCGCCGCCGCCTCCAGCCGCTGCCGAACCGCCGCCACCAGCGCCGCCGGCGCCAGCACCCTCACCTGTTCGCCCTGACGCAGGATGTCCATTACCAGCTCGGTGTCGTCCACGTAGGGCAGCCGCAGTTCGTAGCGTCCGTCGGCCAGCCAGCGCCCCTTCTGCTCCGGATGCCACTCCTCGCGGCTGGCCCACAACGCGGCCCGCGCGTCGAATTCCAGCACGGCCCAGCGCCGTCGGCCACCGGCGTAGATGCCGTAGCCGGCGTCCATCTTCGCCTGCACTTCGGCCAGCGGCAGCTCGGTGGCGGCCTCGTCCAGCAAGGCGGCTGTTTCCATCGCGTCCAGTGCAAAACGCCGCAGCGCATTCACCCGGTGGCACCACGCGTCCAGGTACCAGGTGTTGCGGTAGTGCACCAGCCGCTGCGGCGAGACGTCGCGCTCACCCACCTCGCTGCGGCCGCGCGTGAGGTAACGCAGGTGCAGCCTCCGGCGCGACAACAGCGCGGCACTGACGCGCTCGAAGAACTGGCTCGGCACCGGCCGCCGCAGCGCGGTGACGATCTTCACGCGCTGCATCAGCATCTCGGCGGCAGCGCCCTCGCCGCTGCCCAGCAACTGGTGGATGCGGCCCAGCAGCGGCTGCAGGTGGCGGCTCAGCAGGCCGTGGGCGTCCAGGCTGCTCAGCAACTGGTGCGCGGTGAGCAGCGAATACAGCTCGGCCTCGTCGAACCACAGCCCCGGCAGTTCGTGCCGGCCGCCGGCGTAGGCGGCACCGAAACGGTAGCCGTTGAGGTCGCGGTCGTATTCGATCGGTGCGCCCAGCCGGCTGCGCAGGAATTCCAGGTCGCGCTTCAGCGTGGCCGGCGAAACTTCCAGTTCCGCCAGCAGCGTGGCAAAGCTGACATGGCCGCGAGCGCGGATCAGCGTCTCGATGCGGCACAGGCGCGCGGTGTTGTTGGCCAATCGCTTCGCTCCTTCAAGCGCAGCCGTGTGGCCGGCCCGTCAACTCAGGCCGACGATGCGGCCGGCCTCGTCGATGTCGATATGTTCGGCCGACGGCGCCTTGGGCAGCCCCGGCATCGTCATCACGTCGCCGCAGACCATGACCACGAATTCGGCACCCGCGGCCAGCCGCACCTCGCGCACGTTCACGGTGTGCCCCACCGGGGCGCCGCGCAGCGTGGGGTCGGTGGCAAAGCTGTACTGGGTCTTGGCCACGCACACCGGCAGGTGGCCGTAGCCGGCGGCCTGCAGGCGGTCGATCTGGGCGCGTACCGGCGCCGGGGCGCTCACGTCGGCGGCACCGTACACCCGCATGGCCACGGCCCGCATCTTGTCCCACAGCGGGGCGTCGTCGTCATAGGCGAAGCGCAGCGTGGACGGCTGCTCGCACAGCCGCACCACTTCGTGCGCCAGGTCCACCGCGCCGCGCCCGCCTTCGGCCCAATGGCGTGCCGTGATCACCGCCGCGCCCAGCCGCGCCAGGTCGTCGCGCAGCAGCGCGTGTTCGGCCTCGGTGTCGCCGCCGAAGTGGTTCACCGCCACCACGCAGGGCAGGCCGAAGACGTCGCGCAGGTTGTGCAGGTGGCGCTCCAGGTTGGCCAGGCCGCGGCGCAGCGCCGGCAGGTCCTCGGCCTGCAAGTCGCCCAGCGCCACGCCGCCGTGGAATTTGAGCGCGCGCACGGTGGCTACCAGCACGGCGCAGGCCGGGCGCAGGCCCGAGGCGCGGCACTTGATGTCGATGAATTTCTCGGCCCCGAGGTCGGCGCCGAAACCGGCCTCGGTGACCACGTAATCGGCCAGCCGCAGGGCGGTCTGGGTGCCGATCAGCGAATTGCAGCCGTGCGCGATATTCGCGAACGGCCCACCATGCAGCAGCGCCGGCGTCTGCTCCAGCGTCTGCACCAGGTTGGGCGCCAGCGCGTCCTTCAACAGCACCGTCATCGCGCCGTGCACACGCAGGTCGCAGGCGCGCACCGGGCGGCGGTCGCGCGTCTCGGCCACCACGATGCGCCCCAGCCGTGCCTTCAGGTCCTGCAGCGAAGTGGCCAGGCACAGGATGGCCATCACTTCCGAGGCCACCACGATGTCGAAGCCGTCCTGCCGCGGGTAACCGTTGGCCGGCCCGCCCAGGCCCACGGTGATGTCGCGCAGTGCGCGGTCGTTCATGTCCACCACGCGGCGCCAGCTGATGCGGCGCACGTCGATGCCCAGCGCATTGCCGTGGTGGAGGTGGTTGTCAAGGGCCGCGGCCAGCAGGTTGTTGGCCAGCGCCACGGCGTTGAAGTCGCCGGTGAAGTGCAGGTTGATGTCGTCCATGGGCACCACCTGCGCCAGGCCACCGCCGGTGGCGCCGCCCTTCATGCCGAACACCGGGCCCAGCGAGGGCTCGCGCAGCGCGATCATGGCCTTCTTGCCGATGTGCCAGAGCGCGTCGCCCAGGCCCACCGTGGTGGTGGTCTTGCCCTCGCCGGCCGGCGTGGGGCTGATCGCGGTGACCAGGACCAGCTTGCCCTCGGGCCGCCCCTGCAGCGTGGCGATGTGGTCCAGCGACAGCTTGGCCTTGTAGTGGCCGTAGGGCACCAGGTGTTCGTCGGCGATGCCCAGGCGGTCGCGCGCCAGCTCGGTGATGCGGCGCATGGGGGTCCGGCGCGCGATCTCGATGTCGCTCAGGGGCACGTTGTCTCCAGGGGTTCCGGTGCGGGGTCCGGGCGTTCGGGCCGGATTGTGACGGCAGCCGCGCCAGCCGCCGTGGCCAGGGCGGCGTGCCGCCTGCACTTGACCCAACACAAGGTGCTGCGCGCTAGGGATGGCCAGCGACGGCCACGGCATTCATAGTGCGCCCACCCCAACCACGAGGAGCTTCCATGACCAAGAAGGCCATCTGCGTCGGCATCAACAAGTTCGCCAACTATCCGCAGTTCGCGCTGAACGGCTGCGTGAACGACGCCAAGGACATGGCTTCGCTGTGCAAGAGCCTGCTCGGCTTCAAGGCTTCGGAAGTCACGGTGCTGACCGATGCGCAGGCCACCAAGGCCAACATCATGGCGCAGCTGAAAGCGGCCGTCGCCGCGGCCAAGGCCGGCAAGATCCAGTACCTGCTGTTCAGCCTGTCTTCGCACGGCACGCAGATGGCCGACAAGGGCGGCGACGAACCCGACGGCATGGACGAAGCCTTCGTGCCCTACGACATTGCGCAGAAAGGCAGCATGTGGGACCCGGCGCGCATCATCAGCGACGACGAATTCCACGACCTCTTCCAGCAGTTGCCCGAAAGCGTGCTGCTCGAGGTGTACCTGGACACCTGCCACAGCGGCAGCGGCCTGCGCGGCGCCGAATTCGGCCTGAATGCGCCGCGGCCGCGTTACGTGGCGCCGCCCGCGGGTGAATTGCAGGGGCCGGTGAAGCAGCACGTGGTGCGCGGGTTTGCCATCGACCGCCCGGCGCCGAAGGCCAAGGCGAAGGCCGCGCCAAAGGACGCCACCTCGGCCCAGCACCACATCTTGTGGACCGGCTGCAAGGCCAACCAGACCAGCGCCGACGCGTACTTCAACGGCCGCTACAGCGGCGCGTTCACCTACTGCTTCGTGAAGACCATGCTGGCCACGCAGAACAAGCTCTCGCGCAAGGCCGTGATCGACAAGGTCCGGGCCGAACTGAAAGGCAAGTTCTCGCAGGTGCCGCAACTGGAGAGCAACGCGTCGAACCGGCAGACGGCCTTCGCGAACTGACGCGGCGCGTGCAGGCGGCTACTCCACGGCCGCCACCGCCGTTGCGCCGGCACCGCCGCCCAGCACTCGGTACAGCAGCACCTCGTTCTGCAGCCGCGCCAGTTGCAGCAGCACCGTCTGCTGGCGTGCCAGCAGCAGCACACGTTCTGCGTCCAGGCTGTCCAGCAGGGTGGCGGCGCCGCCCCGCAGCAGCAGGTCGGCCAGCTCGACACGGCGCGCCTCGGCCGCCACCTGGGCCTGCTGCGCCGCCAGCTGTTCGCCCAGCGTGGCGCGCCCGGCCAGCGCATCGGCCACTTCGCGGAAGGCGACCTGGATCGCCTTTTCGTACTGCGCCACCGCGATGCCGTGCGCCGCGCGTGCGGCCTCCAGGTTCGCCTGGTTGCGGCCGGCGTCGAACAGCGGTTGCAGCAGGTTGCCGGTGAAGGCCCAGGCAGAGTTTTCGAACAGGCCCGACAACTGCGTGCTGGCCGTGCCGACGCTGCCGGTGAGCGCGATGCGCGGGAAGAAGGCCGCGCGCGCGGCGCCGATGTTGGCGTTGGCGGCGATCAGCTGCTGCTCGGCGGCCCGGATATCGGGGCGCTGCAGCAGCACTTCCGACGGCAGGCCCACCGGCAGTTCGGCCAGCGTCAAGGCGTTCAGCGGCGGCGCCGGCGGCAAGTCGGCCGGCAGCGGCTGGCCCAGCAGCAGCACCAAGGCATTCAGGTCCTGCTGGCGCTGGCGCTGCAAGGCTGCCAGGTTGGCGCGCGCACCGAGCAGCAGCGATTCGGCCGCACGCAGTTCGGGCTCGGCGGAAACGCCACCGTCGAAACGCACACGCACCAGTCGCAGCACCTCTGCACGCGAAGCCAGCGTGCTGCGTGTCACCTGCAGTTGTTCCTCGTCGGCGCGCAGTGTCAGTTCGGCGTTGGCCACGGCCGCGATCAACGTCATCTGCGCCGAGCGCCGGCCTTCGTCGCTGGCCAGGTAACGCGCCAGCGCCGCGTCCGACAAGGCCTTCACGCGGCCGAAGAGGTCCAGCTCGAAGGCGCTGACGGCAAAGCCCACGCTGTACACGTCACCCACGCCATTGGCCGAGCGCGCAGCCGTGGCACCGACGCCGACGCTGGGCAGCCGGTCGGCGCGCTGCACGCCGTACAAGGCCCGCACCTGCTCGACATTGAGCACCGCGATGCGCAGGTCGCGGTTGTTCTGCAGCGCCAGCCGCACCAGGGCGCGGATGCGTTCGTCGGTCAGGAAGTCGGCCCAGTCGAGGTCGGCCGCGGGCGTGCCGGTGGCGCTGCCGGCATCGACCCAGGCCGGCGCCACGGGTGGTTCCGGCCGCTGGTGGTCGGGCGTCAGGCTGCAGGCCGCCAGCAGTGGCGCCAGGGCCAGCGAGACGGACCAGCGAAAGGACATGAGGCGGAAGTGGGTCTGCCTCATTTCACCGGTCCTCCAAGGGTTGGTGCAAATTGCTGTTCTCCATCTCATGTGCATACATGCGACGCTGCCGCTCGCTGCCCTTGAAGATGCGCCGCACGACGACGAAGAACACCGGCACGAACAGCACCGACAGCGTCACCGCGCTGATCATGCCGCCCACAACGCCGGTGCCGATGGCGCGCTGGCTGGCCGAGCCGGCGCCGCTGGCCAGGAACAGCGGCGTCACGCCCAGGATGAAGGCCAGCGAGGTCATCACGATGGGTCGGAAGCGCAGATGCGCCGCTTCCAGCGCCGCTTCCATGGCGCTCTTGCCTTGCGCCTGCAGGTCCTTGGCGAACTCGATGATGAGGATCGCATTCTTGGCCGACAGGCCGATGATGGTGATGAGGCCGACCTGGAAGTACACGTCGTTGGCATAGCCGCGGAACAGTGTGGCCAGCACAACGCCGAACACGCCCAGTGGCACGACCAGAATCACCGCCAGTGGGATGGCCCAGCTTTCGTACAACGCCGCCAGGCACAGGAAAACGGCCAGGATGGCAAAGCCGTACAGGATGAGCGCCTGGTTGCCGGCGATCTTTTCCTCGCGCGAAAGACCCGTCCACTCGTAGCCGAAGCCGGCCGGCAGTTGTGCCGCCAATCGTTCCATCTCGGCCATCGCGTCGCCGGTGCTGAAGCCGGGCGCCGCACTGCCGCCGATGCGCATGGCCGGGTAGCCGTTGTAGCGCACGGTCTGCATGGCGCCGGTGATCCAGCGTGTGCTGGCGAAGGCCGCAAGCGGCACCTGCTGCCCCTTGTTGTTGGTGGCATGCAGGCGCAGCAGGTCGTCGGGCTGCATGCGCGCCGGGGCGTCGGCCTGCACCACCACGCGCTGCAGCCGGCCGGCGCTGGGGAAGTCGTTGACATACGCCGAGCCCAGCGCCACCGACAGCGTGGCGTTGATGCTGTCGAAGCCCACGCCCAGCGCGGCGGCCTTGTCGCGGTCGATGTCCACCTGCAGCTGCGGCGCGTCTTCCAGCCCGTCGGGCCGCACCTGCGAGAGCACCTTGCTCTGTGCGGTCAGGCCCAGCAGCTGGTTGCGCGCGGCCACCAGCGCTTCGTGGCCCTGGCCGCCGCGGTCCTGCAGGCGGAAGTTGAAACCCGAGGCGGTG
>JAABPT010000419.1 GCA_011391855.1 Burkholderiales bacterium | reverse complement strand
GGGCTGGCGGGCCGGCCGCGGAAGGGGAGTGGGGGCGATATCAGCTATTCCGCCAAGGAATGGCAGGTCTTGCGGTGGTCTTCGCAATGCACTAGCGTTCGGCGCCGGCATGAGCCGGTGAAGAGGGGGAATGCGATGCGCCATCGTTGGATGAAGGGTCTGGTCGCCGGCGTGCTGGCGTGGGCGTGCGCCATGCCGTCGGCATGGGCGGCCGAAGCGCCCGCCGCTGTGCCCGCCATTGCATCCGGCGCCGACGCGGCCGCCACCCGGCAATTGCATGCGCTGTTCGACGCACGCTGGGAAGCGCTCATGCGGACCTACCCCGAATGGGGCACCTTCGTCGGCGACCACCGCTACGGCGACCGCCTGTACGACGCGTCGCCGGCGGCCATCGCCGCCGAGTTCGAGGCCGCACGCCAGGCGCTGGTGCAGGCGAGGGGCATCCCGCGCCTGGGCTTGTCGGCGCGCGACCAGGCCTCGCTCGACATCTTCGTGCACGGGCTGGAGGAACAGCTTCGGACCGAACCCTTCGTGGGCTATCGCAGCATGAGTCTGGGCGCGCTGGGCGGTTTCCAGAGCGGGTTCGCGGAATTGCTGCGCGCCGTGCCGGCCACGACCCGCGCGCAGGTGGAGCAGGCGCTGGCCCGCATGGCGGCCTACCCGCGGCGCGTCGACCAGGAACTGGTGAAGTTGCGCGAGGGCCTGGCGCTGCGTTGGGTGCCGCCGCGCGAGGTGCTCGAACGCGTGTTGAAGCAGATCGACGGCCAACTGGCGCCCGCGGTGGACCAGAGCCCGTTCTTCGACCCGTTCACGCGCCTGGGCAAGGACATCCCGGCCGCCGAACAGGAAGCGCTGAAGGCCCGTGGCCGCCAGGCCGTCGCCGAGCAGGTGCTGCCGGCCCTTCGCCGGCTGCGCGCCTTCGTGGCCGACGAGTACCTGCCCGCAGCGCCACCGAGCGGCGCGCTCGGCACCTACCCGGGCGGGGCCGAGGTCTATGCCCACGAGGTACGCGCCAACACCACCACCGAGCTGAGCCCGGCGCAGATCCACGCCATCGGGCTGCGTGAACTGGCGCGGCTGCGCGGCGAGATGGAAGCCGTGATCAAGGAGGTGAAATTCGAGGGCGACTTCCCCGCCTTCGTGCGATATCTCAACACCGACCCGAAGTTCTTCCATACCGGCCCCGAGGCGCTGCTGGCCGGCTACCGCGACATCGCCAAGCGCATCGACCCCGAACTGCCCAAGCTCTTTGCTGAATTGCCGCGGGCCCCCTATGGCGTGCGCGCGATGCCGGCGTACCTGGGCAGCGACCGCGCCGAGTTCTACGACGGCCCGGCGCTGGACGGCAGCGAGCCGGGTTGGTTCAACGCCAATGCGCTGGCCTGGAAAACGCGCCCGATCTGGGGCATGGAAACGCTGGTGGCGCACGAGACGGTGCCCGGCCACCACCTGCAGATCGCGCGGGCGGTGGAACTGGGCGAGCTGCCGAGATTTCGCCGCGGCGGCGGCTTCACGGTCTACAACGAGGGCTGGGCGCTGTATGCCGAAACGCTGGGACCGGACCTCGGCCTGTACAAGGACCCCTACAGCCGCTTCGGCCATCTGCAATGGCAGGCCTTCCGCGCCGCGCGGCTGGTGGTGGACACCGGCCTGCACGCCATGGGCTGGAGCCGGCAGCGCGCCATCGACTTCATGGTCGAGCGCACTGGCGAGAAGCCCGATCTCGTGGCCTCCGAAGTCGACCGCTACGTCTCCTGGCCGGGGCAGGCGCTGGCCTACATGATCGGCCAGCTGAAGATCGTGGAATTGCGCGACCGCGCCAAGGCCCGGCTCGGCGAGCGCTTCGACATCCGGAAATTCCATCAGATCGTGCTCGACCAGGGTTCGGTGCCGCTGCCGGTGCTGGAGCGCGCGGTGGACGAGTGGCTGGCGGTTGCCGGCAAGGCATGATGTGCCATGAACATCCCCATGACGATCTTGGCCAGCCTGCTGGGCGGGCTGATCGCGGCCTGTGCTTCGCAGGCTGTGGGTCCGCCGCCGCAACAGAGCCAGCCGCCGCCGGCTGCGATGT
>JAABPT010000418.1 GCA_011391855.1 Burkholderiales bacterium | reverse complement strand
TGCCGGGTCCCGGCCCGGCGGCCGGGTAACTTTCATTTGCGGGCCCAAATGAAAGTCACCAAAGCAAAGGGCCTGAAGACAAAAACCTCTCAGCTCGTTCTTCTCGCTCCGCACGCCCGGCCCAGCGGGTGACTTGACAACGCGCGGTCCATCGCACCACCCGCTCGCTCGTACGCTACGGCTCGCTTCGCATCGCCGGGATGGACAGGAATTGCACCACTGCACCGCTGAATCGCTGAACCGCTGCGCCATTGCACCGGTCCGAAGGCTACGTGTTCGCGTTCGTGCACCGCTGCCGCCGCAGGCCAAGGGCGACGCGCAGCGAGCCCGTAACGTACGAGCGGGCTGCTGTGGCGATCTTCCTCGCGCTGTCAGGTCACCCGCTGGGCCGGGTATGCGGAGCGAGAAGAACGAGCTGAGGGGTGTTTGCCTTAGGCACTCTTCTTTGGTGACTTTCTTCTGTGCCAGCAGAAGAAAGTTACCCGCCCGCCGGGGCGGGACCCGGCAGGGTGAAGGTACGCCCGTGCTTCCGACACGCGCCGTCGACAGACGGCATGAGTCGCGTCCCGACCTACCGCCGACAGGAGCCTGCGCACGGGTCGAACCCCCGGCCCGCGTCATCGCTTCAGCCCACCGCCGATGGCAGCGACTGCAGCACGCGCTGCAGATATTCCACCAGCGTCGTCACCATCCACGGCCCGGCAAAACCCAGCACCGCAGCGGCGGCCACGATCTTGGGCACGAAGCTCAGCGTGGCTTCGTTGATCTGCGTGGCGGCCTGGAAGATGCTTACCACCAGGCCTACCACCAGCACCACCAGCAGCACCGGCGCGGCCACCATCAGCAGCACGGTCAGGCCCTGCTGGCCGGCGGCCAGAACTTGTTGTGCATCCATGTCCGGGCTTGGCTTTTCAGATGGCGAACGAGGCCGCCAGCGAACCCAGCAGCAGGTTCCAGCCGTCGGCCAGCACGAACAGCATCAGCTTGAACGGCAGCGCCACCAGCACGGGGCTGAGCATCATCATGCCCAGGCTCATCAGCACGCTGGCCACGATCATGTCGATGATGAGGAAGGGAATGAAGATCATGAAGCCGATCTGGAACGCGCTCTTCAGCTCGCTCGTCACGAAGGCCGGCACCAGCACCGTGAGCGGCACGTCGGCGCCCTGCATCTCGGCCGGCAGCTTGGCCAGGCGCGCGAACAGCATCACGTCGCTCTGCCGCGTCTGCTTGAGCATGAATTCGCGCAGCGGCTGCACGCCGGTCTTCAGCGCCTCGTCCACCGGCATGGTGCCCGCGGCATAAGGCGCCCAGGCCTGCTCGTAGACCTTGTCGAAGGTCGGTGCCATGACGAAGAAGGTGAGGAACAGGCTCATGCCGATGATCACCTGGTTGGGCGGCGCGGCCTGCGTGCCCAGGGCCTGGCGCAGCAGCGACAGCACGATGACGATGCGCGTGAAGCCCGTCATGAGCAGCAGTACCGCGGGCAGGAACGACAGCGCGGTGAAGAAGAGCAGGGTCTGGATCGGCACCGAATAGCTGGTGCCACCGGGGCCCTGCGCCACCATCAGCGGCAATCCGCCGGCCGACTGGGCCATGGCCGTGCCGGCGGTCATGACCTGTAACGTGACCAGCAGCGTGGCCAGGCCGGCGCGCTGGAAGCCGCGGCTAACGCGCATTGCCGCCGGTCCCGTTCTGGCGCAGGCGCTGCAGCAGTTGCGCGAAGGCGGCCTGCGGCCGTTGCACGAAAGCGTCTTGCGGCCGGTCGGCGCCGTCGACCCCCTGGGCCTGCGGCGCCATCGTGTGCAGCGTGCTGATGCCCTGCGGCGTGACACCCAGCACCAGCCACTGCCGGTGTTCGCCCTGGCCCACTTCCACCGTCACCAGCCGCTGCTGCGCCGACAGCGGCAGCACCGCCACCGAGCGCGGCGTGCCGGCCACGCCGGTGGCCGCACCGCCCAGCGGCGTGCGCTTCAGAAACCACAGGACCACGGGAATGGCCGCCACGACAGCCAGGAACCACAGCAGCGAACCCCAGGAAGGCGTCATGTCGGCCTGGAGCGCTCAGGTCCGCGACAACCGGCGCATGCGCTCGCTCGGCGTCACGATGTCGGTCAGGCGGATGCCGAACTTGTCGTTCACCACCACCACCTCGCCCTGCGCGATGAGGTAGCCGTTGACGAGCACGTCCATCGGCTCGCCGGCCAGCGTCTCCAGTTCCACC
>JAABPT010000417.1 GCA_011391855.1 Burkholderiales bacterium | reverse complement strand
GTCGCGCAAGGGGCGCCGAAATGAGCCGCCGCGGTTTCCTCGGTGTCGCCGCCGCCGGCCTGGCCGGCGTCATGCTGGCGCCGGGCATCCGTCTCATCGAGATTGCCCAGGCTGCCAGCCCCGCCGCCACGCCCACCGCCGGCGCCAGCCCCAAGGTGCGCTGGGGCATGCTCATCGACACCACCAAGTGCGCCAGCGGCTGCACCGACTGCGTCACCGCCTGCAACACCGAGAACGGGCTGGATCCGAAGCCGTCGCCCACTTCGGCGCAGTGGATACGCAAGGTCGAGATCAAGGAGATCAAGACCGGCCGCACGTCTTCGGTGCCGGTGATGTGCCAGCACTGCGCCGAGCCGCCTTGCGTGGACGTGTGCCCCACCGGCGCCTCGTTCAAGCGCGCCGACGGCATTGTGCTGGTGGACCGCCACAGCTGCATCGGCTGCCGCTACTGCATGATGGCCTGCCCCTACAAGGCGCGCTCCTTCGTGCACGAGGAACTGACCGACCAGCACCCCGACGTGCCGCGCGGCAAGGGCTGCGTGGAAAGCTGCACGCTGTGCGTGCATCGCATCGACCGGGGCGAGAAAACCACCGCCTGTGCCGAGGCCTGCAGCCAGGCCGGTCATGGCGCCATCGTCTTCGGCGACCTGAACGACCCGGGCAGCGAGATTTCGCGCCGCGTGCGCGAGATCCAGACGACTCAGTTGCGCGCCGACCTGAAGCTCGACCTGGGCGTGCGGTACCACGGAATCTGAACAGCCATGCCCACCCGCGACCACCGCAATTTCTGGCTGCTCGCCGTGCTCGGCGGCCTGGTCACGGCCGTCGGCCTGGGCGCGGCGCACTATATGGAAATCCACGGCCACATCGTCACCGGCATGACGAACCAGGTGGTGTGGGGCCTGCCGCACGTGTTCGCCATCTTCATGATCGTGGCCGCCTCGGGCGTGCTCAACGTGGCGTCCATCGGCTCGGTCTTTGGCCAGACGGTCTACAAGCCGCGCGCGCCGCTGTCGGGCCTGCTGTGCCTGGCCATGCTGGCCGGCGGCCTGATGGTGCTGATGCTCGACCTGGGCCGGCCCGAGCGCATCATCGTCGCGGCCACGCACTACAACCTCACTTCCGTCTTCGCCTGGAACGTGGTGCTGTATTCGGGCATGTCGGGCATCGTCCTCGTCTACCTGTGGACGATGTTCGAGCGCCGCTACAACGCCTGGTCCAAGCCCGCGGGCCTGGCCGCGCTGGTGTGGCGCTTCGTGCTGACCACCGGCACCGGCTCGATCTTCGGCTTCCTGGTGGCACGCCAGGCCTACCAGTCGGCGCTGCTCGCGCCGCTGTTCATCGTGCTGTCCTTCGGCTGGGGGCTGGCGGTATTCCTGGTCGTGCAGGCCACCATGTACGCCTGGAACGAGCGCAAGCTGCCGCCCGAAATCGAACGCCGCGTGGCGCGCCTGCTCGGCATCTTCATCGCCGCTTCGCTGTACCTGGTGGCCGTCTACCACCTGACCAACCTGTATTTCGCGCGCCAGCAAGACTTCGAGTCCTTCATCCTGCTGGGGCGGGACGGGGGCGGCATCTACCCCCTGCTGTTCTGGGGCGGCTATGTGGTCATGGGTTCGGTGCTGCCGCTGCTGCTGCTGTTCCACCCGCGGCTGATCGGCGAACGTGCCACGCTGGCCGCGGCAGCGCTGGCCATCCTGGGTGCCTTCGCCTGGCTCTTCGTCTTCATCATCGGCGGCCAGGCGTTCCCGCTGGAAATCTTCCCCGGCCATGAGGTCAGCAGCACGTTTGCCGACGGCGCCGTGGCGCACTACGCACCCTCGCTGCCCGAATTCCTGCTCGGCGTGGGCGGCCTGGGCGCGGCCTTCCTGCTCACTGTCGTGGGCGTGCGCGTGTTCGACTTCCTGCCGCAGGACGACTTCGCTGCGGCGAAGCCCTGAAGTCCCAGCACGTTTGCGATGAACCGCCTGCTCGTTTCGGCCGCGCACAAGTCCTCGGGCAAGACCACCGTCTCGCTCGGGCTGTGCGCTGCGCTCACCGCGCAGGGCATCTCCGTGCAGCCCTACAAGAAGGGCCCTGACTACATCGACCCGATGTGGCTGGCGCGTGCCGCCGGCCGGCCCTGCTTCAACCTCGACCCGCACCTGATGGACGACGCAGCGCTGCAGCGCTGCTTCCTGCAGGCCCTGCCCGGCGCGGACCTGGCGCTGGTGGAAGGTAACAAGGG
>JAABPT010000416.1 GCA_011391855.1 Burkholderiales bacterium | reverse complement strand
GTCGTGCAGGCGCTCGCGCGCCTCCAGGTCCTTGGCCACGATGACGAACTGGCCGAAGAAGGGGTTCGCCAGTTGCACGTTCAGCGTCAGGATGAAGCGGATGGCGCCACGGCCGACATAGCTGCTGAAGTGATCCACGTCGGGGTTGGCCTTGAGGATCTCTTCCAGCCGCTTGACCTCCGCCTCGGTGGCGAAGATCGACGCGTTCTGCCGCAGCGTCAGGTCCACGGTCAACTCGGGGCGGTCGCTGGACGGGAAGAACTGCCGCGACACGCTGCCCAGCAGAATCAGCGCGGCGACGAAGGCAGCGATCGTGACGCCGATGGTCAACCACTTCATGCGGATCGCGGCCTGCAGGAAGCTGCTGTACAGCAGCACCAGCTTGCCCGGCTTGGGCTCGGTCTCCTGCTTCTTCGGTGGCTTGAGCAACGCCTTCCCGAGCAGCGGCCCGAAGACCACCGCCACCAGCCACGAGACGATCAGCGAGATCGCGACCACCGAGAAGATCGCGAAGGTGTACTCGCCGGCCGAACTCTTGGCGAAGCCAATCGGCACGAAGGCAGCGATCGTCACCAAGGTGCCGACCAGCATCGGTGCGGCCAGCGTGCGGTAGGCGAAGGTCGCGGCCTGGTCCGGGCTGTCGCCGGCGCCCAGCCGGCGCAGCATGGCATCGACCGTGGTCATCGCGTCGTCGACCAGCATCCCGAGCGCGATGATCAGCGCGCCCAGCGAGATGCGGTGCAGGTCGATGTTGGCGACGTCCATGACTGCGAACACGATCGCCATCGTCAGCGGAATGGCCAGCGCCACCACCGCGCCCGGCCGCATGCCCAAGGCGACGAAGCTGCACGCAAGAATGATGACGATGGCCTGCCACAGCGAGGTCATGAAGTCGTTGATCGCCAGGTCGACCGTCACCGCCTGGTCGGCCACCAGGGTCGTCTCGATGCCCACCGGCAGGTTGCTGATGAAGTCGGCCATCTCGCTGCGCACGTTGTCGCCCAGCGCCAGGATGTCGCCAGCATCGCGCATGGCGATCGCCAGGCCGATGGCCTGCTTGCCGTTGACGCGGAACATCGGCTGCGGCGGGTCGGTGAAGCCGCGGCGCACAGTGGCGATGTCGCCGAGCCGGAAGATGCGGTCGCCGGAGACGAAGTTCACCGCCTCGATGTCGCGCTCGGAGTCGAAGGCGCCGGTCACGCGCAGGAACACGCGCTCCTGCTCGCCCTGCATCGTGCCGGCCGGACGCACCAGGTTCTGCGCCTGCAACGTGGCGACGATCTGGTTCAGGTTCAGGCGCAGCCCGGCCAGCCGCTCGGTGGAGAACTCGATGAAGATCTGCTCGTCCTGCGCGCCCAGTACCTCGATCTTCGATACGTCGGGCAATTGCAGCAGCCGTGAGCGCGCCGCCTCGACCTGGTCGCGCAGTTCGCGGAAGCTGAAGCCGTCGGCAGTGAAGGCGTAGATGATGCCGAAGGTGTCGCCGAAGTCGTCGTTCAGGAACGGCCCGAGTACGCCCTGCGGCAGCGTGTGGCGCATGTCGCCGATGTTCTTGCGCACCTGATACCAGACGTCGGGCACCTTCTCGGCCGGCGTCGACTGTTTCAGGTCGACGAAGATCGTGGTCTGCCCGGCAATGGTGTAGCTGCGCACGCGGTCCAGGTTGTCGGTCTCCTGAAGCGTGCGTTCCAGCCGCTCGGTCACCTGCTTGAGGGTCTCGTCCACAGTGGCGCCGGGCCAGGCGGCGGCGACGACCATGGTGCGGAAGGTGAAGGCCGGGTCTTCACCGCGGCCCAGCTTCATGAACGACATGACCCCAGAGACCACGCCAGCGATCATCAGGAAGATCACCAGCGAGCGCTTCTTCAGCGCCCATTCCGACAGGTTCGGTCCGATCACGAGCGGGCCTCCGGTACACGCACCTTCTGTCCGGGGCGCAGCGCCTGCACGCCGGCGATAACGACGACGTCGCCTGGGTTCAGCCCCGCAGCCACCTGCACGGTGTTGGCGTCGCCCCCGCCCAACTGGACGTTACGCAACGATACGGTGCTCGAAGCCTGGTCGACCACCCATACCGCGGTCTTGCCGTCGGCGCGTACCAGCGCCGAGGCCGGTACCTCGATGGCCAGCGCCTCGGGCAGTTGCATCTTGGCGGTAACGGTGCTGCCCAGACGCATGGCCGGCGGCGGGTCGATCAGGCGTACGCGCACGGCGAAGGTGCCAGTCACCGGATCCGCACGCGGCGCGAC
>JAABPT010000415.1 GCA_011391855.1 Burkholderiales bacterium | reverse complement strand
GTAGTGCCACTTCTGGCCGGGTCCTGCCTCGCGTGTGACCTTGCTCATGTAGCTGATGGTTGCGTCCATGCCGGGATCGATGGGTGCTGAGGTCAAGCGAGCCACGTCACTACTAGGAAGCTCTACGCCGTATGAACCATTTCAGGGACATTGCAACCGAGGTCTTGAAGCCGTTTGAACAGGCGGCGGATAGTCTTGGATTTGTCCTGGCGGTTGAAGTGCTCGCTGCCGAGGTCGTTGTACTCGGTGCCATCGCGCAGCATGTGGAAGGTGGCGGTGAGCATCGAGGCGGCGACAGCGAGGATGGCTTTCTTCGCACCGCGCCTGGCCTTGATGCGCAGGAACTGGGCGCGCAGGTAGCTGGTCTTGACGCGCACGGCAGCCCAAGCCGCGGTGACCAGGGTCGTCTTGATCCAGGTGCCGCTCTTGCGGGTGCGGGTAGAGCGGCGCTTGCCGGCGCTCTCGTCGCTGCGCGGACACAGTCCCGCCCAGGACACCAGATGGCCGGCACTGGGGAAGCGCGACATGTCCACGCCGATCTCCGCCACCATGACGCTGGCCGTCAGGTCAGAGACCCCGGGCATCGTCGTCAGCAGGCGGGCGCGCTGCTGGATCGGCGCCAGCGCTTTTCCCACGGCCGCGTCCAGTTCGCCAAGCGTGCGCTGCAAGGCATCGATCACCTGCAGGTGCAGCCGCAGCATCGTGCGGTGGTGTTCGGTGATGCGCCCGCGCAGCGCTTCGCGCAACTCGGCGGTCTTGTTGCGCGCCGTGCCCTGCGCCAGCGCGGCCAGGCGCGCCGGGTCGGTTTCTCCTGCCACGATGGCATCGAGCATCGCGCGACCGCTCTTGCCCAGCACGTCCGACAGCACGCTGCCAAGCTTGAGGTTGGCATCCTCCAGCACCTTCTGGATGCGCAGCGAGTGCTGGGAGACTTCGCGCACGAGCTGCTTGCGGGTGCGGGTCAGGTCGCGCAACTGCTGGATGGCCTGTGGGGGTACGAAGCTCGAGCGGATCAGGCCGTGCGCCAGCAGATCGGCAATCCACATCGCGTCGTTGACGTCGGTCTTGCGGCCGGGGACGTTGCGGATGTGCGCGGCATTGGCCAGCACCAGCTCGAACTCGGCCTCCAGCACATGCCACACTGGCTTCCAGTACACCCCGGTGGCCTCCATCGCCACATGGGTGCAATCGTGCTCGGCCAGCCAGTCGGCCAGATCGAGCAACTGGGCCGTGGTGGTGCCGAAGCTGCGCACCTCCTGATGCATGGGCGGCGAGACGCAGCGCACACAGGCCACGATGGTGTCCTTGTGCACGTCCAGGCCCGCACAGCGCGTGTAGAGCACTTGCATGAGAACCTCCTGGCGGTTGAAGGGCACCGCAGGCAGTCCTCGTCATCGAACTCTACTAGCCGTGCTTCGGGGCGTCGCCGCCCTGTGCAACATTCCGGGGTGCTCGCAGGACTGCGGGTCCAACTATTGAACGGGTTCGCAACACCAAGCAAACGCCGACCTCGTCAGCAGTGCCCCGATCCATCCTACGGCCAAGCGACATCGTCCGCCAGCAACGGCCCCAGCTTCATGCCCCGGGGTCGGGCGCGCACGATGGCGAACTATTGACCAAGGCACGCCGCTGATGGACGCCGTCGCCGCCGCTTTCGGCCTGGTCTTCGAGCCCTATGTGCTGCTGGTGATCCTGCTGTCGGCCGCCTATGGCCTCTTCGTCGGCGCGATCCCGGGGTTGACCGCCACCATGGCCACCGCGCTGCTGGTGCCGGTGACCTTCTTCATGGCGCCGGTGCCGGCGGTGGCCGCCATCGTCACCGCCACCGCGATGGCCATCTTCTCCGGCGACATCCCGGCCGCGCTGCTGCGCATGCCGGGCACGCCGGCCAGCGCCGCCTACGCCGACGAGGCCTACAAGCTCACGCGCCGCGGCCAGCCCGAACTGGCGCTCGGCGCCGGCCTGGTCTTTTCGGTGCTGGGCGGCATCTTCGGCGTGCTGGTGCTGATCTTCGCGGCGCCGGCACTCGCCGAGGTGGCGCTCAAGTTCAGCTCGTTCGAGTACTTCTGGCTGGTGATGCTCGGCTTCACCTGCGCGATCTTCATCGCCGGCCGCGACCCGCTGAAGGGCACCGTGTCGCTGCTGCTCGGCCTGCTGATCTCTTGCGTGGGCCTGGAGAACCCGGCCGGCGCGCCGCGCTGGACCTTCGGCAACGCCGAGCTGATGGGCGGCATCTCGCTGATCCCGCTGATGATCGGCATGTTCGCGGTG
>JAABPT010000414.1 GCA_011391855.1 Burkholderiales bacterium | reverse complement strand
GGAGATGATCAGCGGGGTGCGCGCTTCGTCGATGAGCACGCTGTCGGCCTCGTCGACGATGGCGAAGGCCAGTTCGCGCAGCGCCCTTGGCCGCTCACCTGCTTGCGACAGCCCCAACGCTGCCTGCACGGCGGCCTGCCGTGGCGTGTGGCCCCCGGCCTGGCCCAGGTGGTCACGCAGGTAGTCGAACACGACATCCTTGTTCGTGCAGTAGACGATATCTTGCGCGTAGACCTGCGCGCGCTGCGGCGGCGTCTGCGAGGCCTGGACCGCCGCGACGCCAAGGCCCAGCGCGGCGAACAACGGCCGGTGCACCCGGGCGTCGCGCTCGGCCAGGTAGTCGTTGACGGTGATGACGTGAACCGGCCGGCCGCTGAGCGCCACGCAGGCACCCGCCAGCGCGGCGGTGAGCGATTTGCCCTCGCCCGTGGCCATCTCGGCCACCATGCCACGCAGCAATGCTGCCGCACCCATGCGCTGCACGCGGTGCGGCAACAGGCCAAGCTCGCGCTGTGCAAGCACGCAGGCCAGCCCCAGCGCCTGTGCGCTGGTGGTGTCGGTGAGGCCATGGCGTTGCAAGGCGCAGCGCAGCGCGGCGGTTTCCGCGGCCAGCGCGGAGGGCTCCAGGGCCGCGAGGCGCGTGGCGGCCAAGCCGGCGGCGTCGGCCGCCGCGCCCAGCGCACGCAGCGACACGGCCGTCAGCGCAGGCGACAGCGCCAGCAGCGATATGCGCAACTGGCCGTAGCCGCGCGAGAGCCAGACATCCAGCGCATTGCCACGCTCGCGCGGCGCGCGCTCGATGCCCGGCACGAAGGGCGGCAAGGGATCGATCGACTCAGACATCCAGGCGCGTCAGGAAGACCTGGCGCAGGGCGCGCCAGGCTTGGTGGCCCAGCGGCTCGGGCTCGAGGTCGAATCGCACCCAGGCCCGTGCGCCCAGCGGCATGAAGCGCTGCGGCTCGTTGAGCTGCACGTCGAGCTGAAATACACGCTGCAGCGTCTTCAGTCCCTGCGGATCGCCGGGGTCGGCCAAATGCTCGCCGCCGCCTTCGACGGCCAAGGCCTTGCTCGGCAGTTGGTCGCGGCCAGCCGGCACTTCACGCACCAGCGTGGCGCCAAGTACACGGGACGGATCGGGCGAGAGGCGCACCTGCACGTCGCGGCGACGCTGCAGCACGCGCTCGATGTCGGCCTGCTCGACGACGACACGCACCAGGCGCTGCCGGTGGTCGCCCAGCCAGCCCAGTACCTCGCCCTTGCGCGCGAAGCGCCCGGGCAATTCACCTGCGGCCGGCATGATCAGCGTACCGCCGGTGCCGGCGCGTACCTCCAGCGCCTGCAACTCGCTCTGAATGCGCTCCAACACCGCCTGCTCTGTGGCCAGCTCCTGGCGCGCCAGCTCGGCGCGCACGCGGTCGCTGACCATCACGCTGTACCACTTGGCCCGTGCTTCGTCGACACGCGCGCTTTGCACCTCGAACTCGGCCTGCATCTCGGGGCGCTCGAGAAAACCGACCAAGGCACCGGGCTGGACCTGCGCGCCCGGCGCCAGCAACAGGCGTTGCACAAAGCCGGCAGCTTGGGCGCGCAGCTGCGCGTCTTCCGGCAACCAGACCACACCTTGCGCCATGACGCGGCTGGGCGCGGGCAGCGCGAACAACAACAGCCCCAGCAGCGCGAGCAAGGCCGCGCTGCTGGCCAGCGCCGGCGCGCGCCGGCGTTGCAGCTCGGGCGAACCGACGACGTGCCAGACACCCTTGGCCAGCGGCCAGACCAGGCTCTGCGCGAGCGTCCACACCGCCAGCAGCACGCCGACGATGAAGTACTCGCTGGCGATGAAAAGCGCGATGGCCAACATCACAAAGGTGCGGTAGAGGGTCGACAAGGGCATGTAGGCCGCCAGCCACGGCGCTTCACCTCGGGCCAGGCGCATGCCTTGTGTGCCGGGCACGCGAAAGAGATGGCGGTCGATGGCCTCGATGAGGAAGCGCTTGGAACGCTGCGCCAGGTTGGGCACCTCGATGAGGTCACACAGGATGTAGTAGCCGTCGTAGCGCAGCAGCGGGTTCAGGTTGAAGATCACCGTCGAGACGCCGGCAATGAGCATCACGTTGAAACACAGCGCGCGCGCAAACCCGGGCTCGAGCATCACCCAGGCGAACATGGCCAGCGCAGCCAGCGACGTCTCCACCAGCATGCCCGCCGCCCCCACCGCAGCACGGCTCCACTTGTGCTTGAAGGCGCTGGCTGCCGAGCCGTCGACATAAGGCACGGGCAT
>JAABPT010000413.1 GCA_011391855.1 Burkholderiales bacterium | reverse complement strand
GGGCGTCGAACCCAGCCTGGGTTCCGCCGCGGGCAAAGGCATCGCTTGGACTTCGGCCAGCAGCTGCGCGAGGCAGCCGGCCATGTGGTCCAGCAGTCGCGCACCCTTGGCGGCGCTGGCGGCTGTTGCATTGCCGCAGGCGCCGTGCGGATTCAGGTCCTGCGTCATCCAGCCGATGCCCACGGGCTTTTCGGCACCCAGCAGCCCGCCGCGGCGGGCCAACGCGGCGCCCAGGCTCGGAAAGTCGGCCAGCTGCGCCGTTCGCACCAGATCGGGCCGCAGATGCATCACCAGGGACGTTTCGACGGCGCCGCCATGCAGCCCATGGGCGAGTTCGTCGGCCTCGAACAGGCCCGGCGGCACGCCGAAGGAAAAGCTGTGCGCCCGCACCACCAGCAGGCCATACGACACGCGGAGCCGCAGCGCCGCCAGGTCCACGTGCGCACGCTGGCCGCCATGGCTGTTGAAGAGGACGAGCTTCTTCACCCCGGCCCGCGCCACGCTGCGGCCGACGGCCAGCCACAGGCCGAGCAGGGCCTCCAGGTCGGCGCTCAGCGTGCCGGGGAATGCCGTGTGCTCCAGGCTGTCGCCGATGTTCAGCGCCGGCAGCACCAGCACCGAAGCCGATGCCGGCAGGCGCTGCAATGCCTGGGCCACCACGCCCTGGTTGATCAGCGCGTCGGTGGCCAGCGGCAGGTGCGGGCCATGCTGCTCGATCGCCGCCACCGGCAGCAGCGCGATCGTGCACGCCGGGTCGACGCGTGCGAAATCCGTGGTCGCCAGGTCCTGCCAGTAACCACTGGGCAGGCCGCTGGGTAGGCCGCCGGACAGGCCGGCAGTCGCCGCATCAGCGGCCGGGGTGTTCATCGCCATGAGGGTGTCAGGTAAGGGTCGTCCGGGTCGGCTGCAGTATCGGGCACGGGCGCCATGTGGATGCCGCCCGGCCAGGCCACGGCCAACACCACCGGCACGGCGGCCAGCAGCACCGCGGCCCAGGGCAGCCACGGCTTCGCGCGGACCGGCGCGCGCAGCCGCGACAGCATCGCAGGCACCAGGAAGGCCAGCGTCAGGATGGCCACGCGGACCGCACTGGCGTTACCGGAAACAGGCGCAGGCGCGGCCAGGACCCAGGACCAGGCAATCGACAGCCAGGCCAGCCCGAAGCACAACAACAGCGCCGGCGACACGACCCGGCCTGACGCCGGCCGCAGCCACGCCCAGCAGCCCGCTGCCGCCACGGTGCTGGCCAGCATCAGGGCCAGCTGCGCCAGCAGGAGCGAGCCGCCCGTGGCGGCAAGACCTGCCAGCCCAAGGGTCGCCAGTGTCAGCACGGCAGCGGCGAGGGCCCCCGGTGCGGGTGCATCGCCTCGGCCCCAGGCCAGCAACGACAGCACGGCCCAGCCGAGCACGGCAGCCGCGCCCAAGGCCAGCGGGTCGGCTGCCGCACCGGCCAGCCACAGCCCGGCAGCAGCCCAGGCCAGCAACGCTGCCAGCCAGGCCAGCGCCGGCCGGCCGTGGCTGCCCTCGCGCACCGTGACCAGAGCGGCCAGCCCCAGCCCGGCGAGCACGATCCAGGGCAGCTTCTGCGTGCGCGCGACGGCCGGCCACTCGAAGCCCGGCAGCCAGGCCAGCGCTCCGAGCAGACCGAGAAGCCCGCCCCATGCCGCGTGGCGCGCGCCAAGCCCGGCACGCACAACCGCGATGCCCAGCAGGGCCAGCAGCAGCGGCAGGACGAGGCTCTGGAATGCAGGGTGGTGGATCAAGTGACCTTTCGCGCTGCGCACCCGATCACGCGGTCACGGCGCAGTGCGTTGCAGCTTGCGCACCACCTTGCGCTGCACCCAGCCCAAGGTGGCCCCGTCCATCTGCAGGAAATGCGCGCTCTTCAGGTGGGCCTGGATCGCGGTTTCGTCGTCGTACAGCTCGTACAAGAAGAAGAGTGACGGATCGACCGGGTCGCGACAGACGTCGAACTGGCGGCAACCGGGCTCGGTCTCGCGCGACGCCCGCGCGTTGTTCTCGATGGCGGCTTCGAAGTCGCGAACGAATTCGGGCTTGATGTGGAATTCCACGACGAGTGCTTGCATGGTGTTCAAAGCGATTGCAGGAAGCGCGGGAACCACAGCGACAACCAGGGGATATAGGTGATCAGCAGCACGACAGTGAAGGTGGCGACCATCAGTGGCCACAGGTGGCGCGTGATCTCGCCGATGCCGGCATGGGCCAGCTTGGCGGCGACGAAAAGCGTGCCGCCCACCGGTGGCGTGTACAGCGCGATCGCCAGGTTGGCGGTCATCACCAC
>JAABPT010000412.1 GCA_011391855.1 Burkholderiales bacterium | reverse complement strand
GAACGACCGCAACGAGGGCCGCTATTTCGACGGCTTCGACGCCACCTGCCCGGTGCCCGAGGACTTCACCGCGGTGCTGGGCTCGCCCGCCGACCCGCTGCTGGCCGCGGCGAGCCACTTCGCCGACAGCGGTCAATGTCCCGCGCCTGCGGCAGCACTTGCCGCGCGCAAGCAGGTTTTGACCGCACGCACGGCACGCGGCTCGCCGACGCCGCCCAGCGACGAACGCACCGGCATGGTCCCGCGCTGAGGCGTTACGCCGACGGGCCGGATTGCGGCCCGTCAACTCTTGCTCAGCCTGCAGTGCTAGGGTTCGATGGTTGAAACAGGCGAGCGAACGGTCGAGTGAATTGCATCGACGCCTATGCGTCTATACCACCGGGTCTGTCGGTGGTCGTCCCGGTCAACGACGAGGCCGGGAATATTGCTGCGCTGGTCGAAGAGATCGACCAGGCGCTGCAGGGCAAGGTCGAGTTCGAGATCGTCTACGTCGACGACGCCAGCGCTGACGCCACGCTGCAGGTGTTGACCGACCTGGCCCGGCGCCAGCCGCGCCTGCGCGTGCTGCGTCATGAGACGAACTGCGGGCAGAGCACCGCCATCGCCAATGGGGTGCGCCACGCACGGGCGCCGCTGATCGCCACGCTGGACGGCGACGGCCAGAACGACCCCGCCGACATCCCGCGCCTCTGGCAGCGCTGGCATGCCGAGCGCGCCGCGGGCGAGACGGGGCCGCTGCTGCTGGCAGGCTGGCGCCAGCAGCGCCAGGACACGTGGCTGCGCCGCCTGTCGTCGCGCGTGGCCAATGGCGTGCGGGCCTGGCTGCTCGGCGATGCCACGCCCGACACCGGTTGCGGCCTGAAGATGTTCGAACGCGACGCCTTCCTGCGACTGCCCTTTTTCGACCACATGCACCGCTTCATGCCGGCGCTGATGCTGCGCCAGGGCGGTCGCGTGATCTCGGTGCCGGTGAGTCATCGGCCGCGCCAACGCGGCCGTTCGCACTACGGCGTGTGGAATCGGCTGTGGGTCGGCATCGTCGACATCATGGGCGTGATCTGGCTGCGTCGCCGCATGCGACTGACGGCCGTGCAAGAGATGCCGCAGCCGCCTGTGCCCGGCAATGCAGGCTGAGCCGAAATTCGTTGCGCTTGCCGGCTCCACGGCGGAGTCTCAGGCAAGGAAGGCAAGGAGAAGAAAAGATGGAACACGATCCGATGTGGCTGGTGATCGGCTTTGCCGGTCAGGCCCTGTTCTCGATGCGCTTCATCGTGCAGTGGCTGAAAAGCGAGCGCGAGAAGAAGAGCATCGTGCCGCTGGCCTTCTGGTGGTTCAGCCTGGCCGGCGGAGCGGCACTGACGGTGTATGCGATCCACCGTGCCGACCCGGTCTTCATCGTCGGGCAGTCCCTGGGCCTGTTCATCTACCTGCGCAACCTGTGGCTCATCTACAAGGAACCACCGCAGTCCGAGCCACCCGTCGACGGCCCCCGTCCCGGCGCGCCGGCCTGAGAGGCTGCTCGGTGCGTCTGCGCTGGCGATGAATTTCGATTCGCGCCGCCACGCCTTGCCGCTGGCCGCGCTGTGGTGGGCGCTGCTGGTGGCCATGGTCATCGCCTTCCGGCCGCTGACGCCGGTCGACGAGACGCGGTATGCCACCGTGGCCTGGGAGATGTGGCTGTCCGGCGACTGGCTGTCGCTGCGGCTGAACGGGGCGCTTTACGGCGACAAACCGCCGCTGCTGTTCTGGCTGGTTAATCTGGGCTGGTGGGTATTCGGCCCGAACGAGTGGTGGCCCCGCCTGCTGACGGGGCTGTTCGCGCTGGGCGCGCTGACGCTCGTCGGCGTACTGGCACGCCGCTTGGCACCGGGTCGCGACGATATCGCCGCGATGAGCGTTCTGGTCAGCGGCAGTTCGTTCTATTGGATGGGCTTCACCGGTGCGGTGATGTTCGACCTGATGCTCACTTGCTTCGTGCTCATCGGCGTGCTGGGCGTGGCATGGGCCGGCGACGGCGGGGGCCTGCGGGCCTGGCTGCTGGTCGGGCTGGCCATGGGTTTGGGCGTCCTGACCAAGGGGCCGGTGGCCTTGCTGCACGTGCTGCCGGTGGCGCTGCTGGCGCCCTGGTGGCGGCCCCGCGCTGCCGGGGTGGCCGGGGGTCGGCAGGGGTCCGTGGCCGGCTGGTACCGCGGTGTCGGCCTGGCTGTGCTGGCGGCGGCCGGAGTGGCCCTGGCCTGGGCACTGCCGGCGGCCGTGACAGGCGGCGAGGCCTTCCGGCGCGAGATCTTCTGGCACCAGTCGGCCGACCGCATCGCCACCACCGCGCACCAC
>JAABPT010000420.1 GCA_011391855.1 Burkholderiales bacterium | reverse complement strand
GCAGACTCTTGGGCGTGAACACGCCCATGCTTTCGATGCCGTAGACGGTGTTGGTGGCCATCATGCGGATGCGCTCGCCCTTGCCGAACGAGCCGTCGACCACGCGCACCAGCATCACCACGCCGACGTAGGTGTCGAACCAGCTGTCGACGATCATCGCCCGCGGCGGCCCGCTCGGGTTGCCGCGCGGCGCCGGCATGCGGTGGATCACCGCCTCGATGATGTCGTCCAGGCCCATGCCGGTCTTGGCCGAACAGGGAATGGCGTCGTCGGCGTCGATGCCGATGACGTCCTCGATCTCCTGCTTGGCGCGCTCGGGGTCGGCCTGCGGCAGGTCCATCTTGTTCAGCACAGGCACCACTTCCACGCCGAGGTCCAGCGCCGTGTAGCAGTTGGCCACCGTCTGCGCTTCCACGCCCTGCGAGGCATCCACCACCAGCAGCGCGCCTTCGCAGGCCGACAGCGAGCGGCTCACTTCATAAGAGAAGTCCACATGCCCCGGCGTGTCGATGAGGTTGAGCTGGTAGGTCTGGCCATTGCGCGCCACGTAGGTCAGCGCGGCGGTCTGTGCCTTGATCGTGATGCCGCGCTCGCGCTCGATGTCCATTGAGTCGAGCACCTGGGCCTCCATCTCGCGGTCGGAGAGGCCGCCGCAGCGCTGGATGATGCGGTCGGCCAGCGTACTCTTGCCGTGGTCGATATGGGCAATGATCGAGAAGTTGCGGATGTGGTTCATCGAACGTGATTGCATCGCGGCAGCACCGCTTTCGGGTCCGGCGCGCAATGGCTTGAAGGCCGCAGGTGTCGGGCGGCAGCGCGGCCCGATGAACAGCACCAAGAGACAGCACCACGGCGGCGCGAGAGGCTAAAAAAAAGGCGCGTCAAAGAGGGTGACGCGCCTTCCAACAGAACGTTTGGCAACTGCTTGTTGGGCCACCATTGTAGCCAATTGAATCCCGTGGGAACCCGCGTCGTTGCTTGATTTCTGGCCGTTGCAGGGCTCCAACAGGAAGAAGTTATCCACAGCTTGTCAACATTGACTTTCCGCGGCTCAGATGCTGGCTCCAAAACCTGCTTCAGCCCGTTTGAACCAGTAAAAAGATCCTGCTTGATCGCGATTCTAGACGGCATGACCCGTAATCAGCGGCGCAAGCGAATTGAAGTGAACAGTGACTAACTTTTCTCGGCAAACCCAAGGCTGCGAGCCGCGTCATTCGAGGGCATCATCGTTTCATGATGCGAAAAGACCCGGCGGCAAGGTCAACTTGTTCGCCGGGTCCGGGCCGCTGCCGGGCTGACGCCTGTGGTCTAGCGGCCGAGACGGATCACGATCCAGGTCGCGCTGTCATCGCGGCGCACCAGAGCACTGACGTTCTTGCCCGCCTTCTCGAGCTCGGTGGCCACGCTGGAGAACTGCTTGACATCGCTGATCTCGGTGTTGCCCAGGGCCAGGATCACGTCACCCTCGCGCAGCCCGGCACGCGCGGCCGGGCCTTCAGTTGCCTCGACGCGCACACCGCCCTTCACGTCCAGTTCGCGCTTCTGCGCGTCGGTCAGGTCGACGGCGGAAATACCCAGCACGCTCTTGGCGGCCTGGGGGGCGGGGCTGGGTTGCGCGCCGGCACGGCGCTGTGGCCGCGTCTCGGGCTCGAACTCGGCCACCGTCACGCCGAGGTCGCGCAGGCTGCCGCGGCGGAAGACCTGCAACGTAGCCTTCGACCCCGGCTTGATGCCGCCCACGATGCGCGGCAGGTCGCCCGACTTGTCGACCGCCTTGCCGTCGACCTTGAGGATGATGTCACCGGCCTCGACACCGGCCTTGTCGGCCGGCCCGTCCTTCTCGATGCTCTGCACCAGCGCGCCGCGCGGGGCACCCAGGCCGATGGTCTCGGCCACCTCCTTGTTCACGGGAGCGATGGTCACGCCGATGCGGCCCCGGATCACACGCCCGCTGGTGCGCAACTGCTCGGAAACGCGCATCGCCTCGTCGATGGGGATGGCGAAGCTGATGCCCATGAAGCCGCCCGAGCGGCTGTAGATCTGCGAATTGATGCCCACCACCTCGCCACGCAGGTTGAGCAGCGGGCCACCGGAATTGCCGGGGTTGATGGCGACGTCGGTCTGGATGAACGGCAGGTAGTCGCCCGTGTCGCGCTGCTTGGCGCTCACGATGCCGGCGGTCACGGTGTTGTCCAGCCCGAAGGGCGAGCCGATGGCCATCACCCATTCGCCGACCTTGAGCTTGTTCACGTCGCCGATCTTCACGAACGGCAGGCCGGTGGCGTCGACCTTGACCACGGCCACGTCGGTGCGGCGGTCGGCGCCAATGATGCGGGCCTTGAGTTCGCGCTTGTCGGTGAGGGTGACGAACACCTCCTCGGCGCCTTCCACCACATGCGCGTTGGTCATGATGAAGCCGTCGGCGCTGAGCACGAAGCCCGAACCGACGCCGCGCTGGCGCGATTCGTCCTCGTCGCTGCGGGGGCCGCGGCGCGGGTCGGGGCGGTTTGGCATGGGGATGCCGAAGCGGCGCAAGAACTCCTCGATGTTGGGGTCCACCTCGTGCGGCGAGGCGCTGCTGCCGCGCCGTTCGGTGGTGCGGATATTCACCACGGTGGGCGAGACACGCTCGGCGAGTTCGGTGAAGTCGGGCAGTTGCACGGTGGGCGTGGTCTGCGCCGTGCCCGTCTGGGGCCATAGCGCAGCCACGGACAGCACGAGGCCGCCCAGCGCCAGCGACAAGCGGCGCGTCCAGTCAGGAGCAAGGGTCATGGGGTTTTGGGTCATGCGGTGCACTCGAAGAAAATCAGGAACAAGAAAGGACGGTAGTGAAAACGGAGAGGCGGCGCAGGCCTGCGCCGACAAGCCCCCATGGCGCTAGCGGCGCCGGTCGATGGCTTGGGCAAAGAGCTTGAGCGTGGCCGGCGGCACGTCACCGACGGCCGTGACCCAATGGTCGCCGCGGCGCTGCGTCACGGTGGCGGTGGCGCCCTGGCGGATCGTCACCTCGCCGCGGTGGTGCTGCGGCCGGTAGGGCTCCAGGAAGACGGACACATGTGTCAACCCGTCGCTGAAAACAGCCTGCAGCACGGGCTCGCGCCCGCCGCCCGTTTCCATGCTGCGCTTCAGGCACCCGGACAAGCGGAATCCCGACACCGGCTGCGTCAGCGCCCAACCCTCGGCCTCGAGCGTGGTGCGCGACTGCTGCGGGCGCACGACGCGGTAGTCGTCGAGCTGGCGTACCGCCTGCAGCACGGTTTCGGGCTGCGGCTTGACGTCGATCTCGATCTCGGAAAAAGCGGTCGACTCCAGCACCGGCTGCTCGGCACCGGGCCCGATGATGTCGGCCCGCAGCATCAAGCCAGTGGCCTGGTCGGCCCACAGGCGCTGCGCGTAACGCAGCGCGTCGCGCGGCTCGAGCATGAAGACCGTGGCTTCGCGGCCGGCCACGCGCGCCGTGCCGTTGGGACGCAACTCGTACTGATCCAGCGCCTTGGGGTCCACCCGTTGCGGCGTGGTGGACCAGGCCGCCGGCGCCTCGCGCCTTTCCACCACCGCCAGGCGCGATTGCGGCCACAGTGTGTGCACCGCGTCGTTGTGGCGCACGATGCGCTGCTGGCGGCCGTCCAGCATCTCCAGCTTCTCGTAGGTCTGGTCGCCGACGCAGTAGTGCCAGACGCGCGAACTGGAAAGCGCGCCGCCCGCGCTGTAGACCATGGTGCCGTGGTAGTTGCCGCTGCTGGCGGCGGCGTGGATGCGCGACAGCCACGCCCGTGCATCGGCCAGCGCTGCGCTGCCGGTGCCCTGCGCGCCCGCAGCGGCCGGCAGCAGGCTCGACAACAGCGTGGCCAGCGGCAGCCAGCGCCGCCATCCCGACCTCTGAATCACCTTGGCGCACCCCCGCTGGGGGCGACGACATCCACGCGGCGCAGCATGCCGCCGGGTGACGCCGCAGCCACGCCGCCACGCGCCGCCTGATGGGCACGCAGGTATTCGTCCAATTGCGGGTTGCGGATGAAGGTGTCGCCCTGTGGTGAGGGCGCTGCCGGGGCGGCCGCGTTGCTCACTGCCGTGAGGCCGGCACCCGAGGCGCCGGCCAGCACGGCCGCCGGGACCGGTACGCCAGGCGTGCCCAGCCGCAAGACCACCAGCACCCCTGCCACTGCCACGAAGCCGGCCGCTGCGGCTGCGGGCAGCAGCCAGGGCTGGCGCCCGCGCTCGCGTACCGGCGGCGCGCTGGGCGCCAGCGGCACCGGTTCAGCCGCCAGCTTGGCGCGCAAGCCAGCCAGGAAGGCAACATCGCGCGTCGGCGAGCCGGCCAGTTCCTCCGAACGCAGCACGTCGCCGATCAAGTGGTAGGCATGCCAGGTCTGGCGTGCCGCCGCATCGTCACGCCACAGGCCGCAGGCCCGCTCGGCCGCATCGGCCTGACCATCGGCCAGCGCAGACAGCCAGCGGCGGGGGTCGTCGGCGGGAAGGTCGTCGGGTGGGGCGGCGGGGTGGGAACTGGGGTGCTTCATGGGAACGGCTCTATGGGGGAAGCGTCAAGATCGGCTGAGGGCTTGGGCGGCGCTCACCAGCGCGTGCCTCCGCGCGTGTCCAGCAAGGGCCGCAGGCGCACGGCAATGGCTTCGCGGGCACGGAAGATCCGCGAACGGACGGTACCGATGGGGCAATTCATGACTTCGGCAATTTCTTCGTAACTGAGGCCTTCGATCTCGCGCAGCGTGATCGCCTGCCGCAGATCTTCGGACAGCGCCTCGATCGCGGCATTCACCACGCCGGCGATTTCCTTGGTGGCCAACAAGGCTTCGGGTGTTTCGCCGTCGGTTAGTTCATTCTCGGCACGGGAAGTTTCCTCGCCGTCTTCGTTGCTGTTCTGCGCCGAGTCGGACACCAGCGGATCGCGCTTGAAGTCGGCCAGCGCCTTCTTGGCCGAGTTCACCGCGATCCGGTACAGCCAGGTGTAGAAGGCACTGTCGCCCCGGAACTGCGGCAACGCCCGGTAGGCGCGGATGAAGGTCTCCTGCGCAATGTCCTGCACCAGGTCGGTGTCGCGCACCATGCGGCCGATGAGCCGTTCGATGCGGCGCTGGTATTTGACGACCAGCATCTCGAAGGCCTTGACGTCGCCGCGCTTGACGCGCTCGACCAGCAGGGCATCGGCGTCGGAGTCGGTGGCGGCCATTCAGCGGGGCAGGCCCAGGCCGTCGGGGCCGGTGCCGGTGGTCGCGGCGGTACCCGCAACACGCGCATAGGCCGCCGCGCGCAGCGCGTGCATCGCCGGGCCGGCTTCGCCTGCGCTGACGGCGATCCACCGAAGGGCCAACGGTCGGCCGTCGGGCCGCAGGCGCAGCAGCAGAAAGGCACCGGCGTCGATCATCACGCTCAACGTGCCGGGCACGCCGTCGGCCGTCCAGCACTGGCCGTCCCAGGTCAGGTCCACGGGCGCCGGCCGCGTCAACGGCCAGGCAGCCCAGCCGGCGAGGGCCACGACCGCCAGCGCCGACAGCGTCGGCCACCCGGCGTGCCCCAGGGCCCACGCCGCCAGCGCCCCCGCTGCCAGCGCCGGCAGCCCGGCCCGCAGCGCGTGCCAGACCATGCCGCCGCTGCAGCGCACGCTGACGGGCGGCGCGGTGCGCACGGCCCTAGATGCGCCGGAAGACCAGCGTGCCGTTGGTGCCGCCGAAACCGAAGTTGTTCTTCACCGCCACGTCGATCTTCATTGGCCGCGCCTCGTTGGCGCAGTAGTCCAGGTCGCACTCGGGGTCGGCGTTGAAGAGATTGATGGTGGGCGGCGACACCTGGTGGTGCACGGCCAGCACGGTGAACACCGACTCCACGCCGCCGGCGCCGCCGAGCAGGTGCCCGGTCATCGACTTGGTGGAATTGACGACGATCTTCTTCGCGTGCTCGCCGAAGGCCAGCTTGATGGCGTTGGTTTCGTTCAGGTCGCCCAGCGGCGTGCTCGTGCCGTGGGCGTTGAGGTACTGCACCTCGCCGGTATTGACGCCGGCATTGCGCAGCGCCGCCTTCATCGCGCGCTTGGGGCCGTCGACATTGGGTGCCGTCATATGGAAGGCGTCGGCGCCCATACCAAAGCCGGCCAGTTCGGCGTAGATCTTCGCGCCGCGCTGCTTCGCGTGCTCGTACTCCTCGAGCACCAGCACGCCCGCACCTTCACCGAGCACGAAGCCGTCGCGGTCGCGGTCCCAGGGGCGCGACGCCGTCTTCGGGTCGTCGTTGCGCGTGGACAGCGCTCGCGCCGCGGCAAAGCCGCCCACGCCCAGCGGCGACACGGTGCTCTCGGCGCCGCCGGCCACCATGACGTCGGCGTCGCCGTATTCGATCATGCGCCCCGCTTCGCCGATGCAGTGCAGCCCGGTGGTGCAGGCGGTGACGATGGCCAGGTTGGGCCCGGTATAGCCGAAGCGGATGGAAACGTGGCCCGAGATCATGTTGATGATCGACGCCGGCACGAAGAACGGCGAGATGCGACGCGGGCCGCGCGCCAGGTACTCGCTCTGCGTCTGCTCGATCAGCGGCAGGCCGCCAATGCCCGAGCCCACCATCACGCCCACGCGCTCGGCACCGGCCTCGCCCAGCGTCTCGCCATGCGGCAGCCCCGCGTCCTGCACCGCCTGCACCGCCGCGGCCATGCCGTAGTGGATGAAGGTGTCCATGTGCCGGGCTTCCTTGGCCGGGATGTAGTCCTCGACCTGGAAACCCTTCACCTCACCCGCGACGCGGCAGGCGAAGGCGGAAGCATCGAACTTGGTGATGAGGTCGATGCCGCTTTCGCCCGCCACGATGCGGGCCCAGCCCTCGGCCACCGTGTTGCCCACGGGGCTGACCAGCCCGAGGCCGGTGACGACGACGCGGCGACGGGTCATCGGTCGCTCAAGACTTCTGGTTCGCGACGGCGTAGTCGATGGCCAGCTGCACGGTGGTGATCTTCTCGGCCTCTTCGTCGGGGATCTCGATGCCGAATTCGTCCTCCAGCGCCATCACCAGTTCCACGGTGTCGAGCGAGTCGGCGCCGAGGTCGGCCACGAAAGCCTTTTCGTTGGTGACATCGGCCTCGGGCACGCCGAGTTGCTCGGCAATGATCTTCTTGACTCGCGCTTCAATATCGCTCATGACTCCTCCAGGAGGGGGTACGGAAAGACAGCCCGCGATTCTACCGGCGGGGCACGGACCGGCATTGTGGCCTGCGGCGAGGCCTTCAATTCATGAACATGCCGCCGTTGACATGCAGTTCGGTGCCGGTGATGTAGCCGGCGCCGGGCGAGACCAGGAAGGCCACCGCGTGCGCCACTTCGTCGGCGCTGCCCAGCCGGCCCAGCGGAATACCGGCCAGCAGCGCGGCCTTGGCGGCTTCGGGCAGGCCTTGTGTCATATCGGTGGCTATGAAACCCGGCGCCACGCAGTTGACGGTGATGTTGCGGCTGCCCAGTTCGCGCGCCATGGCGCGCGTCATGCCGGCCACGCCGGCCTTGGCCGCGGCGTAGTTGGCCTGGCCCGGGTTGCCGGCGGCACCCACCACCGAGGTGATATTGACGATGCGCCCGTAGCGTTGTTTCATCATCGGCTTGATGGCGGCGCGGCTGGCGCGGAATACGGCCTTGAGATTGGTGTCGAGCACGGCGTCCCAGTCCTCGTCCTTCATGCGCATGGCCAGCGTGTCGCGCGTGATGCCGGCGTTGTTCACCAGCACATGCAGGCCGCCGTGATGCTGCACGATGGCGGCAATGGCCGCGTCCAGGGCGGCGCCGTCGGTGACGTCGAGCACGATGCCCTTGCAGCCGGGATAGGCGGCCAATGCTTCGGTGATCTTCGCAGCACCGCCCTCGCCGGTGGCCGTGCCTACGACCTGCAGTCCGGCCTTGGCCAGCGCCAGCGCAATGGCGCGGCCGATGCCGCGCGTGGCGCCGGTGACGAGCGCCACCTGGGGCGCGCCCTGGACCTCGTTCATGCCAGCATCTCCTTCGCTGCGGCCAGGCCGGCCGGGTCGTGCACGGCCATTCCATGCATCTCGCTGTCGATGCGCCTGACCAGGCTCGCGAGCACCTTGCCCGGTCCACATTCCAGCACGTGCGTGAGGCCGCGCGCGCGCAGCGCGTGCACCACCTCGACCCAGCGCACCGGGCCGCTGGCCTGCCGGTACAGCGCGTCGCGGATGGCGTCGGGGTCGCTGGGCGCGGCGACGTCGATGTTGTTCACCACCGGGATGTGCGGCGCACGGATCGACACCGACTTCAGCCGTTCGCGCAAGGCTTCGGCGGCCGGCTGCATCAGTGAGGAATGGAACGGCGCCGACACCGCCAGCAGCAGCGCGCGCTTGGCGCCTGCGGTCTTGAGCTGTTCACAGGCGTGGTCGACACCGGCCTTGCTGCCGGCGATCACGGTTTGCTTCGGGTCGTTGAAATTCGCGGGCGCCACAACCTCGCCGGTCTCGGCCGCGACCTTCGTGCAGACCTCGCTGACGGCCGCCGCATCCAGCCCCAGAATCGCCGCCATCGCCCCGGCACCCACCGGCACCGCCTGCTGCATGGCCTGGGCGCGGAAGCGCACCAGCGGCAGCGCGTCGGCCAGCGTCAGCGCGCCAGCGGCCACCAGCGCGCTGTATTCGCCCAGCGAGTGCCCTGCCACCGCCGCCGGCTCGGCGCCACCTTCGGCGCGCCAGGCGTTGTAGCAGGCGATGGCCGCGGTCAACATCACCGGCTGCGTATTGGTGGTGAGTTCGAGCAGTTCCTTCGGGCCACCGTGGATGAGCGCGCCGATGTCCTCGCCCAGCACAGCCGAGGCCTCGGCCAGCGTCTGGCGCACGGCTGGGTGGTCGCCCCAGGCGTCGAGCATGCCCACGGACTGTGAACCCTGGCCGGGAAAGACAAACGCAAATGCAGTCATCGGATGAGGAAGGTACGGGTTCAGGAGTGCACCGCGGTGCGGCGTGCCCGGTCAGAAGTCGAGGAGCACGGCACCCCAGGTGAAGCCTCCGCCCACGCCTTCGAGCATCACCGTGTCACCGCGCTGGACGCGGCCGCTGCGCACCGCCACGTCCAGTGCCAGCGGCACCGAGGCCGCCGAGGTGTTGCCGTGTTCGTCGACGGTGACGATGAGCTTTTCCGGCGCCAGCTTCAGCTTCTTCGCCGTGCTTTGCATGATGCGGATATTGGCCTGGTGCGGGATCAGCCAGTCCAGGTCGGCCTCGGTGCGGCCGGCCTTGGCCAGCACAGCGCGGGCGGCGCTGTCGAGCACGCCCACGGCCAGCTTGAAGACCGCCGGGCCGTCCATCTTCAGCAGCGGGTCGCCCGACACGCGGCCGCCGGCCACCGTGCCCGGCACGCACAAAATGCCCACGTGGCGACCGTCGGCGTGCAAGTCGCTGGCCAGGATGCCGGGTTCGCCGCTGGCTTCCAGCACCACGGCGCCGGCGCCGTCGCCGAAAAGCACGCAGGTGGTGCGGTCGTCGAAGTCGAGGATGCGCGAGAAGATCTCGGCACCCACGATGAGCGCGCAGCTCGCGCCGCCGGCGCGGATCATCGCGTCGGCCACCGCCAACGCATAGACGAAGCCCGAGCACACGGCCTGCAGGTCGAAGGCCGGGCAGCCGCTGGGCCCGGCAATGCCCAGCTTGTGCTGCAGGATGGCGGCGGTGGACGGGAACACCATGTCCGGCGTGGACGTGGCAACGATGATCAGGTCCACGTCCTCGGCGTGGCGGCCGGCGGCTTGCAGCGCGGCGCGCGAAGCGGCCAGTGCCAGGTCGCTGCAGGCCACGCCGTCGGCGGCGAAGTGGCGGGCGCGGATGCCGGTGCGTTCCACGATCCAGGCGTCGCTGGTCTCCACCCCGCGCGCGACCAACATGGACACCATGTCGTCGTTGGTCAGGCGCCGCGGCGGCAGGTGGCTGCCGGTGCCGGTGATGCGGGAATAGCGGGGGCCAGTGGTGTTCATGCCGCTTGTGTCGCTGCGGCGTCGGCCGTCGGCAGTGCCTGCAGGGTGGGGCCGATGAGGTCGTGCACGCGGTCGAGGAGCCGGTTGCGCGCCGCATCATAAGCCCGTGCCAGCGCCTGCTCGAAGGCATAGGCGTCGGCCGAGCCGTGGCTCTTGAAGACCAGCCCGCGCAGCCCCAGCAGCGCCGCACCGTTGTAGCGGCGCGGGTCCACGCGGAGTTTGAAGCGCTTCAACACCGGCATCGCCACGAGCGCCGCCAACTTGCTGAACGGGCCGCGCGTGAACTCCTGCTTGATGAAGTCGGCCAGCATCGAGGCCAGGCCTTCGCTGGTCTTGAGCATCACGTTGCCCACGAAGCCGTCGCAGACGACGATGTCGACCGTGCCCTTGAAGATGTCGTTGCCTTCCACGTTGCCGTGAAAGCGGATGTGGCCGCCCTCGCCTGCCGCGCGCAGCAGTTCGCCGGCGCGCTTGATGGTGTCGCTGCCCTTGATGGCTTCCTCGCCGATATTGAGCAGGCCCACCAGCGGTTCGGCCTTGCCGTCCACGGCTGCCACCAGCGCGCTGCCCATCACCGCGAACTGCAGCAGGTGTTCGGGCGTGCAGTCGACATTGGCGCCCAGGTCCAGCACCGTGGTGTAGCCGTCCAGCCGGTTGGGCAGCACGGTGGCGATGGCCGGCCGGTCGATGCCTTCCAGCGTCTTGAGCAGGAAGCGCGCCAGTGCCATCAGCGCGCCGGTGTTGCCTGCCGAGACGCAGGCGTCGGCGGCCGGAAGCTGACCCTCGGCGGCCTTGAGCTGCAAGATGGCCACGCGCATGGAAGAGTCGCGCTTGCGGCGCATCGCCGTTTCCACTGCGTCGTCCATGGTCACCACCTCGGTGGCAACGACGATGCGGCAGCGCGGCCAGCCGCGCGCCGGCTCCAGCGCGGCGGCGCTGCCCACGAGCAGCAGTTCGGCTTGTGGGTGCTTGTCCAGGAAGGCGCGGCAGGCTGGCAGCGTGATGGCGGCCCCGTGATCGCCACCCATGCAGTCCACGGCGATGCGCACGCGGGTCAGCGGTGCGGGGGCAGGGGCGTGCGTCACGGCGGCTGGCGGGCAGCAGCGCAGGTCAGGCGATCAACGGTCCAGTGGCAGCGGGGCGCCGGCAGCAAGGCCGCGCCGGTGCCGGCTTCAGGCGTCGGCCTTGGTCTTCAGGACCTTGCGGCCGCGGTAGAAGCCGGTGGGGCTGATGTGGTGGCGCAGGTGCACCTCGCCGGTGGTCGACTCCACGGCCGTGCCGGGGGCGGCCACGGCATTGTGGGAGCGGTGCATGCCGCGCTTGGACGGCGACTTCTTGTTCTGCTGGACGGCCATGAGAATCTCCTGGAAGCGGCGCCTGGGGCCCTGGCGCAGCAATGCGGTTCGGGGCCGCGCGGCGGGTCGCGGTAAACGCGGTGAAGACAATGCGCCGCTCTGGGCGCAAAGCGAAGGAAAGCCCCTTCGCAAAAAGCCTGTGAGTATATCAGCAGCGGCCTTATTCGCCAGCCGTTCCGTCGTCGGGCCCACTCTCAGGCCCGCCTGGCCCGCGACGGCGCAGCGCCGCCAGCGCGGCAAAGGGATGGGGCGGCGCCGGCGCGGCCACCTCGGCGCCGGCCGGCATCGGCAAGGGTGCCGGGCAGCGTTCGTGCCGAGGCACCAGCGGCAAGGCCAGGATCAACTCGTCCTCCACCAGGGCCTGCAGATCCAGCCGGGGCGGCAGTTCCAGCACGTCGTCTTCCAGTTCTTCGTCCAGCCGCGCCGCTTCAGCCTCGCCGTGCACGAAGCGGAAAGCGCGGTCGATCTGCAGCGCCTGGCTCATGGGCTGCAAGCAGCGCTGGCATTCCAGCAGCACCGTGGTGCTGGCGGCCAGGCGCAGCCAGATCTCGGCCTCGCCGCCCGTCACCTGGCGCCACTGGCCGCTGGCCGACCAGGCGACGTCCGCGTCAGCCGTCGCTGCCAGGCTGCCTGCCAGGCGGCCCATGCCGGCCTGTGGCCACGCGCCCTGCAGCGTGGAGCCGCTGCGGCAGAAGGCCAGCAACTCAAGGGCACAAGGATCGAAGCGCTCCTTCATGGAGGTCAGTGTAGCCACCCGCTGCGGCGATGACATGGCGGCGTTCGCGGCCGCGATCACGACGACAATGACGGCCATGCCGACCCTCCCTCCGCCCCTGATCCTGGGCTCCACCTCGCGCTACCGGCGCGAACTGCTGGAGCGCCTGCGCCTGCCCTTTCTGGTGGAAGCGCCGCAGGTCGACGAAACGCCGCTGCCCGGGGAGGCACCGGCGGCGCTGGCGCAGCGCTTGGCGCTGGCCAAGGCGCGTGCGGTGGCGGCGCTGCACCCGCAGGCGGTGGTGATCGGCTCGGACCAGGTGGCCGACCTGGACGGCCAGCCGCTGGGCAAACCCGGCAGCCACGAGCGCGCCGTGGCGCAGTTGCGGCAGTTGAGCGGGCGGCAAGCCGTGTTCCACACCGCGGTGGCGGTAGTGCGCACCGACACCAGCTTCGAGGAAGTGGCGCTGGCACCCGTGACGGTGCGCTTTCGCACGCTGAACGCTGAAGAGATCGAACATTACCTTCGCCTGGAAGAACCTTACGACTGCGCCGGCAGCGCGAAGTGCGAAACGCTGGGCATCGCGCTGCTGGAAGGCATCGAGAGCGACGACCCCACCGCGCTGGTGGGCCTGCCGCTGATCCGCACCTGCCGCATGCTGCGCGACGCCGGCATCGACGTGCTGCGCGCCTGAACGCCCGAGCGACCAATTGCCCGTACACAAGAACCGCGCTGTGCCGCGCCGCCTGCACCGCAGCGACGCCGGGCCGGCATGATCGGCATCCTGCTGCTGGTGCCGGCACCGCTGGACCTGGGCACCGAAGAGACACCGTTGCAGGACATGCTGCCGCACGGCGTGATCCAGCGCGCCGCCGGGCTGGGCCACTGGGTGGCCGAGGACGCGCGCAGCGCGCGCGCTTTCCTGAAGCGGGTGCACGCGGTGGCGCCGCTGGCGCTACCGCTGCAGGCGATCCAGATCACCGAACTGCCGCGCCCGCGCAAGGGCAGCCGCGAGGCCGTGCCCGCCGAAGCCTGGCGGGCCCTGCTCCAGCCGGCCCTGGAAGGCCACGACCTGGGCTTGATATCGGAAGCCGGCCTGCCCGCCGTGGCCGATCCCGGCACGGCGCTGGTCGCCGAAGCCCACCAGGCCGGCGTGCCCGTGCTGCCGCTGCCCGGTGCCAGTTCGCTGCTGCTGGCGCTGGCCGCCAGCGGCCTGAATGGCCAGAGCTTCGCCTTCGTGGGCTACCTGCCGCAGGAAGCGGCGGCGCGCACGGCGCGCATCCGGGAGCTGGAGGCGCTGTCGCGCCGGCTCGGGCAGACACAACTCGTGATCGAAACGCCCTACCGCAATGCCGCACTGCTGCAAGCCCTGCTGGCTGGCCTGGCGCCGGCGACGCGGCTTTCGGTGAGTTGCGGCCTCACCCTGCCCGGCGGCTGGACGCGCACCGACAGCGTGGCCGCATGGAGGGCGCGGCCGGTGCAGATGCCCGACCGCTGGCCGGCGGTGTTTGCGCTGCTTGCGGCTTGAAGGTGCCGCGAGCGCCGTGCCGTTGCCCAGCCCTCAGCCGCCCAGCAGCGAACCGACCTTCTTCTTCACCCGGATGTTGGGCGAAAGGCCCGGCACGGGAACGGCCGCGGGGGCCTTGGGCGCTGCCTCCCAGGCGGGCGCTTCAGTGGCGCCGGCGGCGGCTGGCTCGTAGGGCTTGTCGAAGATCGGGTCGCTGGGCGCCGCGGCACGGCGAGGCCGCTCATAGGACGCCACGGCCCGGGCTTCGGGCTCGCGCCGGGCAAAGTCGTCGTCACGGCGGGCATCGTCGCGGCGGGGAAAACGGCGCGGGCGGTTGTCTTCCAACTCGAAGGGCTCGATCTCGATCTTGCGCTTGAGCAGCTTCTCGATCTCGCCCACCAGGCGCAGGTCGTCGCGCGCCACCAGCGTCACGGCCAGGCCGGAGGCGCCGGCGCGGCCGGTGCGGCCGATGCGGTGCACGTAGTCTTCGGCGTGGAAGGGCACGTCGAAATTGAAGACCGCGGGCAGGTCGGCAATGTCCAGCCCGCGCGCGGCCACGTCGGTGGCCACCATCAGGTCCACTTCGCCGGCCTTGAAGGCGGCCAGCGCCTTCAGGCGTTCGTCCTGGCTCTTGTCGCCGTGCAGCGCCTGCGTGCGGTGGCCGTCGTGTTCGAAGCTGCGCGCCAGCCGCGCCGCGCCGATCTTGGAATTGACGAAGATCAGCGCCTGCGAAAGATCGCGCGTGCGCAGCAACTGCTTGATCACCGCGCGCTTGTCTTCGTCGGCCACGCTGTAGAAGCGCTGCTCCACGTTGGTGGCCGCGGCGTTGGGCCGCGCCACTTCCACCAGCACCGGTTCCTGCAGGTAGCTGTTGGCCAGGCGCTTGATCTCGGGCGAGAAGGTGGCAGAAAACAGCAGCGTCTGGCGCTGCTTGGGCAGGTAGCTCAGGATGCGCTGCAGGTCGGGCAGGAAACCGATGTCGAGCATGCGGTCGGCCTCGTCGAGCACCACGTATTCCACCTGGTTGAGCACCGCATTCTTGGCCTCGATGTGGTCGAGCAGGCGCCCCGGCGTGGCGATCAGCACCTCCACGCCGGCCTTCAGCGCCAGCGTCTGCGGCTTCATGTCGATGCCGCCGAAGACCACCAGCGAACGCAGTTGCGAATGCTTGGCGTATTTCTTGACGTTGTCGGCCACCTGGTCGGCCAGTTCGCGCGTGGGCGCCAGCACCAGCGCGCGCACCGGGTGGCGGGCCGGCGACATGCTGGCGTTTTCATGGCGCAGCATCTTCTGCAGCAGCGGCAGCGTGAAGGCGGCGGTCTTGCCGGTGCCGGTTTGCGCCGCACCCATGACGTCGCGACCGGCCAGCACGATGGGAATGGCCTTGGCCTGGATGGGCGTCATGGCCGTGTAGCCCGATTCGGCCACGGCGCGCAGCAGCTTGGGGTCGAGCGGGAGGGTGTTGAAGAGGGGTGCGGCCTCGGCGACGGCAGACTCCAGCAGATCTGAATCACTCATGCCGAGCGATTATCCCTCTCCTGCAGCGGCATCGGCCGCGACACGGGCCGATGCATCCACCGAGGCGCCTTGAAGCGCACGATGCGCCAGTACAAACCTACATAGGTGAAGCCGAAAAGCGCCAAGAACACGGCCATCAACAGGCTGTTGTCCCAGAACAACGTGGCCGGTATCACCGAGAACATGCACAGCAGCCACAGATAGGGCGAGGTCATCGAGTTGCGCCGCGTCAGCGCCTTGGCTCCCTTGTCGCCGACGGCCCAGCGCATCACGCGGCGGTAAATCAGCGAGTGCAGGTGGATGCCGTCCGGCATGCTGGGCGGCACGGCGCGCAGGAAACGCCGCCTGTAGATGGAAAACAGCGTCTCGAACACCGGGTACACGCACACCAGCAGTGGGAACAGCGGCGACACCTCGGGGTTGCGCACGAGCAGCAGGATCGACAGCTCGGCCACAAAGAAGCCCAGGAAGTAGGCTCCGCCGTCACCCAGGAAAATCAGGCCGGCCGGGAAATTCCAGACGAAAAAGCCCAGCACCGCGCCGATGCCGGCCAGCGCCAGCGTGCCGATGACCGGGTCGCCGACCTGGAAGGCCACGTAGGCTACCGAGGCGAGCATGATGACCACGCACATCGATGCCAGGCCGTTGAAGCCGTCGATGATGTTGACCGAGTTGGCGATGCCGGCTACCGCGAACACCGTCAGCAGCGCCGCGCCGGGGCCGAAGCCCACCACCCAGTCCAGCCCGGGGATGTCCGTGCGCGTGATCGCCGCGTCGAGAAACCAAACCGTCAGCGCTGCGGACAATGCCGTGGCGAGCAGGCGCAAGCGGGGGCTGACGCGCTTGGTCAAGTCTTCGACCAACCCAGCACCAACTGCAGGGAGGCCGCACAGCAACAGCCCGGCGGCAATTCTGCCGGCGGCTGGATTCATGGCCCAAAGCGCAGGCAAGGCGCACGCCAAGCCCGCGACGATACCGATGCCGCCGACGCGGGGAACTGCAAAGGAATGGAATTTCTGCGGGCCCGACAAATCGTGGTCGAGCGAGAAACGGCCATGGGTCTTGGCCGAGCGGATCACCATCAAGGTGACCGCCAGCGACACGGCAAAGGCAAAGAGAAGGGGAAGCACAAGTTCAATTGTAGATACCCCTGCGCGGCAGTATCCCAGAGCCTCTTGAACCTGCGAGCTGAGGGTGGCGGCGTCTTCGTCCGTCAACGGACCAGCAACACTGGTCCGCAGCGACGGCCCGGGCCCAGGGCCCGACCGGCACGCGGTGGACGGCGCCAAGGTCCTGGAAGACCAGGTGGCCGTCGGTCAGATAGCCGACGCGCGCACTGGCGTCGAACACTGGCTCGGTGCGCCCGGTGGCCACGTTCGACGCGGACAACGTGTTGTCGCTATGCTGCTTGTGGAGGAACCAGCCAAAGCCGGCAGCGGGAGGAAGCCCTTTCGCGGCGACGCCGGGTCGCTCAGGCTGGGGCTGGCATCGTGCGGCGCGGCGCTGAGCCGCCACGCGAACCGAACCGCGGCGTCTCGCCGTCCGGATCGTGGCTCGCGCTGGCCTCGAGCGTGAGCGTCGCCCCAATCGTCGCCGTCTGCATCGGCCCCGAGATCGCGACCGGCACTTGGTTGGCCGGCTGCACCGCGATCTGCCCACCAGGCGAGCCATCACCACAGGCGCCGACAGGACGGCGTGCGGGTACAAGCTGCAGCGGGCCCGCGTAGAATCGATTCTTTCCCGGAGCGATATCGCCTTCGCCCATGGCAAGTCCCGGGCTCTGAGAGCTTGGATGCCGCCTGATCGACCGTTACGCTGCAACGCGATGACTCCAAATTGTTTGCGCCGCTGGGGATGTTCCAGCTTGATCACCGTGCTGCTTCTCTGCATGCTAGCTG
>JAABPT010000410.1 GCA_011391855.1 Burkholderiales bacterium | reverse complement strand
CGTGGTGAAAGCCACTTCTCTGGTGTTCCCCACGTGCGTGGGGATGAACCGTGCGTTCTCGACCTGACCGCCGCGCAGGAGGTGTGTTCCCCACGTGCGTGGGGATGAACCGGCGGCGGCGGGGTGGACCCGGCCGTACAACTCGTGTTCCCCACGTGCGTGGGGATGAACCGGCCTCGTAGCGGTTGGTGATGTCGACGTCGGCGTGTTCCCCACGTGCGTGGGGATGAACCGCAATGCCACGGCGCGACGGGCGTGCGCCCGTCGCGCCGTGGCATCGGGCTTCGCCCGACTGGCTGACCAAAGGCATCCCACGCAGCCGTTGATGTACGCGGTCCCGGCAGTCGCGCCCGCGACTGCCGCCCATACGCCGGCCCGCTACAGTGCCGTGCATGACCTACCGGCCCACGCGCACGCCTCAAAGCCGCTTCCTGCCCATCCGCGGCCTGCAGTACCACCTGCACACTTGGGGCGACGCCTCGCTGGCCCGCCCCGACCGCCCGCCCCTGGTGCTGCTCCACGGCTGGATGGACGTGGGCGCCTCGTTCCAGTTCGTCGTCGACGCGCTGGCCGCCGCCGACGGCTTCGACCGCTGGGTGATCGCACCCGACTGGCGTGGTTTCGGTCTGACCGCCACGCCGGGTGCCGACACCTACTGGTTCCCCGACTACCTGGGCGACCTCGACGCGCTGCTGGATGCCGTACTCGGCGCCGCCGGCTGGACCGGCCCGGTGGACCTGCTCGGCCACAGCATGGGCGGCAACGTGGTCATGTCCTACGCCGGCGTGCGAGCGGCGCGCATCCGGCGCCTCGTCAACCTGGAAGGTTTCGGCATGCCCGAGACCCATCCGCGCATGGCCCCCGGCCGCTTGTCGAAGTGGCTGGACGATTTGAAGGAGCCGGCCACCCTGCGCAGCTACGACAGCCTGCAGGCCGTAGCCGAGCGGCTGCTGAAGAACAACCCGATGCTCACGCCCGACAAGGCGGCCTGGCTGGCGCCGCACTGGTCGCGGCAAGAGGCTGACGGCCGCTGGCACATCCTGGGCGACCCCGCGCACAAGCGCGTGAACCCGGTGCTCTACCGCAAGGACGAGGTGCTGGAGACCTGGAAGCTGATCACGGCGCCACTGCTGTGGGTGGAAGGCGACCTCACCGACACCACGAAATGGTGGGGCCACCGTTACCCGCGCAGCGACTTCGAAGCCCGGCTGGCGGTGGTGCCCCACCTGCAGCGCGAGCGGCTGGCGCCCTGCGGCCACATGCTGCACCACGACCAGCCGCAGGCGCTGGCCGGGCATCTGGCGCGTTTCCTGGCGTGAGCATGGGAACCCGCGGCGGCCTGGGCTGCATGCGAGAATTGCGGGTTGTCACCCAGCCAGAAACCGCCTACCATGGACGTCGAACATATCAACTCGATCGGCACGCTGCTCGCCGACCTGAGTGCCCGCACCGAGCAGCTCCGGGGGTATCTTTGACTACGACCGCAAGGCCCTGCGCCTGAACGAAGTCGCTGCCGCGCTGGAAAACCCCACGGTCTGGAGCGAACCCAAGCGAGCCCAGGAACTGGGGCGCGAAAAGAAGATGCTCGAAGGCGTGGTCGGCACCATCGACCACCTGAAGCGCAATCTCGACGACAACCTGGAGTTGTTCGAGATGAGCAAGGAAGAAGGCGACGAAGCCGGCCTGCGCAGCATCGAAGCCGAGGCACAGGCGCTCGAGGCCACCGTCAAGGACCTCGAATTCCGCCGCATGTTCAGCAACCCGGCCGACCCGCTGAATTGCTTCATCGACATCCAGGCCGGCGCCGGCGGCACCGAGGCCTGCGACTGGGCCCAGATGCTGCTGCGCCAGTACCTCAAATACGCCGAACGCAAGGGCTTCAAGGCCACGGTGGAAGACGAAACGGCGGGCGACGTGGCCGGCATCAAGAGCGCCACCGTCAAGGTCGAGGGCGACTATGCCTTCGGGTTGCTGCGCACCGAGACCGGCGTGCATCGCCTGGTGCGCAAGAGCCCGTTCGACTCTTCCGGCGGGCGCCACACCAGTTTTGCCAGCCTGTTCGTGTACCCCGAGATCGACGACTCGATCGAGATCGACATCAACCCGGCCGACGTGCGCACGGATACTTTTCGCGCCAGCGGCGCCGGCGGCCAGCACATCAACAAGACCGACTCGGCGGTGCGGCTGACGCACATCCCCACCGGCATCGTGGTGCAGTGCCAGGACGGCCGCAGCCAGCACAGCAACCGCGACGTCGCCTGGCAGCGTCTGCGCTCGCGCCTGTACGACTTCGAGATGCGCAAGCGCCAGGAAGCGCAGCAGAAGCTGGAAGACACCAAG
>JAABPT010000409.1 GCA_011391855.1 Burkholderiales bacterium | reverse complement strand
GCACCAGATGGCGTTCGTCGGCGAGCAGCATCCAGGCGAAGGCCTTTTCGTGCAAATCGCGCGCCACCTGCTGGCGTCGGCCGTCCACCGCGCCCACGGCCCAGTCCCACAGGCACAGGTCGGCCATCAGGCCGGGTTCCAGCAGGCCGATCTCGTGGCCCAGGTGCAGTGCCTGGGCGGCGCCGCGGGTGGCGGCGTGCAAGGCGTACCAGGCGCTGAGGTCGTGGCTCTTGCCCTTGCCCAGTGAGGCCTGCACCTTGTAGCCGTCGGCCAGAGTGCGCTGCATCGAGAGGCTGGTGCCGCCGCCCACGTCGCTGGCCACGCTCACCTGCACGCCGGCCGTGGCGGTGGCCGGCCAGTCGAACAGGCCGCTGCCCAGGAACAGGTTGGAGCTGGGGCAGAAGGCGATTTGCGATCCGGCGTCGCGCAGTGCGGCGCGGTCGTCGGCGTTCAGCCAGATGCCGTGCGCCAGCACCGAACGCGGGTGCAGCAGCCCGGCGCTGGCGTACACGTCGAGATAGCTGCGTGACTGCGGAAACAACTCCGCCACCCAGCGCACCTCGTCGCGGTTCTCGGCCACGTGCGTCTGCATATACAGCGTGGGGTCGGCGCGGCACAGCGCGCCGGCCATCGCCAGTTGCTCCGGCGTGCTGGTGGGGGCGAAGCGCACCGTCACCGCATAGGCATTGCGGCCGCGGCCGTGCCAGCGCTGGATGAGGTCGATGCAGTCGCGTTCCGCTCCCGCCACGTCGTCGCGCAGGCCGTCGGGGGCGTGGCGGTCCATCAGCACCTTGCCGGCGATGACGCGCATGCCACGCTGGCTGGCGGCTTCGAAGAGGGCGTCCGCCGAGCCCTTGTGCACGGTGGGGAACACCACCGCGGCGGTGGTGCCGTGGGCCAGCAGCGCATCGAGGAACAGCGCCGAGCCGGTGGCAGCGATGGCCGGGTCGGCCCAGGCCCGCTCGGCGGGGAAGGTGTACGTGTGCAGCCAGTCGAGCAGTTCGGTGCCGTAGCTGGCGATCACGTCGAGCTGCGGGCTGTGCACGTGGGTGTCGACGAAGCCCGGCATGAGCAGCCGGCCGCGGTGGTCTTCGCGCGGCCACTCCGGTCCCGGCGCTTCGGCCTGCACGCCGGCAATGCGGCCGTCGTCGCCCACCAGCAGCCAGTGGCCGGGGCGCCAGCGCACCCCTTGCGGACCCGTCTCGCCCCAGGCCGGGGCGTGCGGAAAGTCCAGCAGGTCGGCTTGCAGCGCGATCATGGGGCGGCAGTGGCTGGCACGCGCCGGGAAGGGCACTGGAATGCGGCTTGCGTGGCGCAGCGTTCGGTGAGGCCGTGGCAAGGTTCCCCGGCGGGCCGGTGCGGCGGGGTGCGGAAATCGGAGCCTCTCACGATGCGGTCGATCTTATAGACACTATTCTTCGCAAAGCGCAGGCCCCGTTCGCGCCGCGAGCCACTTTCGGGAAAGTCCTCAAGCCTTGAGGTTCACGATCCATGACCACACGCCCCATCCGCTTCTTCCACCGTGGTGCCGTCGTCGAGATCACCGGCGCCGCACCCACGCGCACGGTGCTGGAATGGCTGCGCGAGGAAGCGCGCTGCACCGGCACCAAGGAAGGCTGCGCCGAAGGCGACTGCGGCGCCTGCATGGTGGTGGTGGGCGAGCTGGACGCCGCCGGTGGCGTGAACCTGCAGCCGGTCAACGCCTGCATCCGCTTCCTGCCCACGCTGGACGGCAAGGCGCTGTTCACCGTGGAAGACGTGGCCGCACCCGACGGCACGCTGCACCCGGTGCAGCAGGCGCTGGTGGACTGCCACGGCTCGCAATGCGGCTTCTGCACGCCCGGTTTCGTGATGTCGCTGTGGGCTTGCTTCCAGCGCCATAGCGCCGCCGATACGGTGCCCACAAGGCAGCAACTGGCCGACGACCTGTCGGGCAACCTGTGCCGCTGCACCGGCTACCGGCCGATCCTGGACGCCGGGCAGCGCGCTTCTGAACAGCCGGCGCCCATGCTGGACCGGGTTGCGTTGGGGGCGGCGCTGCGGGCGCTGCAGCAGGACGGGTCCCTGCACTACGCGCCCGGCCACGACACACCGGCCTACCACGCGCCGCGCACGCTGGCCGAATTCGCGGCGCTGCGTGAGGCGCTGCCGCAGGCGCGTGTGCTCGCTGGCAGCACCGACATGGGCCTGTGGGTGACCAAGCAGTTCAAGGACCTGGGCGAACTGATCCACATCGGCGAAGTGGCCGAACTGAAGCGTGTGGACGTCCACGCCGACCGCACCGTCATCGGCGCGGCGGCGTCGCTGGAAGCCGCCTGGCAGGTACTGGTGCAGGAATGGCCCACGCT
>JAABPT010000408.1 GCA_011391855.1 Burkholderiales bacterium | reverse complement strand
CTCGGCCGACTCGACCGGGTCGTCGCCGAGGTCCAGGCCGCCCATGGTCTCCAGCATCGCCTTCATCGAGTTCAGGTGCAGCTGCTCCTCGCTGTCGAAGTCGACCTCGGCGTGCCGGTTGTACAGCGCCTTCAATTCGGCGTCGGGCTCCTGCTCGCCACCGGCGTCGAGCAGCGCGCCGCAGATGTCGCAGATCATCTCCGACAGCGTCGCGGCGTCGGCCTTGGACCAGCGTTGTGCGCCCTGCAGGGCTTCCAGCTCGAAGGCCCAGGCCCGCCGCGCGGCCTTCAATTCCGCTTCCAGCGGCGCCACCCGCGCCGCATGCGCCTGCGCGAACAAGGGCAATTGCTCCTGCCAAGCCTGCAGGCGCTGGCGCGCCTTGTCGATCTTGGCCAGGAGGGTGTGGAAACGCTTGTGCTCGGGCGAGGCGGGGAGTGCGGCAGCCGCGGCGATGTCGAGTTGGGTGCGGGCGGGTTTGGTCATGATCAGCATGGATTCTCGCCTCACAATCCAACGGTCGCCCAGCAGCACCGACGCCTTCATGACGACCTCACAGCGCACGCCACCAGGTCCACACGGCCCCAGAGCCCTTGGACCCTTCCAGGTGCCCCCCATCGGCCTGGGCTGCATGAACCTGAGCCACGCCTACGGCACGCCGCCGCCCGCGGATGTGGCCGAGCGGCTGCTGCTGGAAGCGCTGGACCGCGGCGTGACGCTGTTCGACACCGCCGCGCTGTATGGCTTCGGCGCCAACGAGACGCTGGTCGGCCGCGTGCTGAAGGCCCACCGCCAGCGCATCGTGTTGTGCAGCAAGGGCGGCATGGCCGGCGTGATGTTCGCGGGCGGCATGAAGCGCGTCATCGACGGCCGGCCCGAGGCCATCCGCCGCCATTGCGAAGACAGCCTGCGCAGGCTGCAGACCGAGGTCATCGACCTGTACTACCTGCACCGCTGGGACAGGCAAGTGCCGATCGAGGACAGCATCGGCGAAATGTCGCGGCTGCTGCAGGAAGGCAAGGTGCGTGCGCTCGGCTTGTCCGAGGTGTCGGCGGCCACGCTGCGAAGGGCGCATGCCGTGCATCCCATTGCCGCGGTGCAGACCGAATATTCGCTGTGGACGCGCAACGCCGAGATCGCGGTGCTGCAGGCCTGCCGCGACCTCGGCGCCGCCTTCGTGGCCTTCAGCCCGGTGGGGCGCGGTTTCCTCACGCGCACGCCGCCCGACCCGGCCACGCTGGACGCCAAGGACATCCGCCGCAGCATGCCTCGTTTCGATCCCGAGCCCTGGGCAGCCAACCTGCGCTTGTTGCCGGCGTACGAGGCGATCGCCGCCGAGGTCGGGTGCACGCCGGCGCAACTGGCGCTGGCCTGGCTGCTGGCCCGCGGCGAGCACGTGATCCCGATTCCCGGCACGGCGAAGGTCGAGCATCTGCGGGACAACCTCGGTGCCGTGGATGTGGCATTGACACCCGAGGTCATGGCCCGTCTCGACGCGCTGATCAACCAGCACACCGTGGCCGGCGATCGCTACGGCGCGCAGTCGGCGGGCGAGGTCGATACCGAGGTCTTTCCGGCCGTGCGCTGACGCCGGGTCGGCGCAGCAAGGAAGGTGGCGCACATGCAGGAGCTTGGCAGCTGGATCGGCCGCACTGAAACCCTGCGCGACACCATCGGCCCGACACCGGTAGCCGCACTCGCGGCCACGCTCGACCACCCCGCCGCGCCGGTGCCGCCGGGCACGCCGTTGCCACCGCTGTGGCACTGGCTGTACTTCCTGCCCCTGCACCGGCAGAGCGAACTCGGCCCCGACGGCCACGTCCGCCGCGGCGGATTCCTGCCGCCGGTGCCTTTGCCGCGTCGCATGTGGGCCGGCGGCCAGTTCGAATTCCGCTCTCCCGTCCGTGTCGGCGACGCGGTCGAACGCCGCTCGACCATCGAGGACGTGACGAGCAAGACCGGCCGCAGCGGCGCGCTGGTCTTCGTGAAGGTGCGGCATGAAATGCGCTGCAACGGCGCCGCGCAGCCGGCGCTGGTGGAGTGGCACGACATCGTCTACCGCGGCGCACGCCAGCCGGGGGATGCCGAACCCCCGCCGCAGCCGGCACCACCCGGCGCCACCTGGCAACGCGAGGTCGTGCCCGACGACGTGCTGCTGTTTCGTTACAGCGCGCTCACCTTCAACGGCCACCGCATCCATTACGACCGCCGCTACGCGACCCAGGTCGAGGGCTATCCGGGCCTGGTGGTGCACGGCCCGCTGATCGCCACGCTGCTGCTGGACCTGCTGCACCACCACGCGCCGCAGGCCGAGTTGGCGACCTTCCGCTTCCGGGCCGTGCACCCCACGTTCGACGGTGGC
>JAABPT010000407.1 GCA_011391855.1 Burkholderiales bacterium | reverse complement strand
GGTCGGTGACGGCAAAGCGACTGCCGCCGGCGACCCAGCTGCCATTGATCAGGCCGTCGGTCTTGAGCAGGCTGGGGTCGTTCAGCGTGGCGAGGGGGGAGGTGCGTGTGTCCATCGTGTGTGCTCCTTCACGCCGCACTGTACCCGTGGCCGGAGGCGCCGGCGATCGCGCTAGAATTTGGTTGATTCAACCAATGTCGAGTCGCGCCATGGACACCGTCGGACTCTTCGAAGCCAAGACGCACCTGTCGGAACTGATCGCGCGCGCCGAGCGCGGCGAGGAAGTCATCATCACGCGCCACAACAAGCCGGTGGCCCGCATCGTGCCCATCGCCGCCGCCGCGCCCGACGCGGCCGCGCGTCGCAATGCCGTGAATGCGCTGCTGCGCGGCGCCCGCGGCCGCACGCTGGGCCTGGACTGGCGCGCCCTGCGCGACGAGGGCCGGCGTTGAGCGTCACCGCCTTCGTGCTTGACAGCTCGGTGGCGCTGGGCGCCTTCTTCGAGGACGAGCAGGACGACTATTCGTTGGGCGTGTGGCGCTCGCTGGCCGAGGCCCAGGCCTGCGTGCCCGCGCTGTGGCACCTGGAGATGGGCAATATCCTGTCGCGCGCGCTGCGCGCCGGGCGCATCACGCAGGCGGCGCTGGACGACAGCTGGGCGCGGCTGGACGTGGTGGGCCTGCAGTCGCTGCCGCTGCACGGCGACGCCCGCCACTGGACCCAGCGCGCCGCCGACTGGGGCCTGAGCGCCTACGATGCCTGCTACCTGGACACCGCCTTGCAGCAGCGCCTGCCGCTGGCCACCAAGGACCGCTTGCTGGCCGAGACCGCGCGCCGCATCGGCGTGCCGCTGTACCAACCCACACGTTCCCCCGAAAGCCGCCGATGAAAGCCTCCGAGATCCGCTCCACCTTCCTGAAATTCTTCGAGTCGAAGGGCCACACCGTCGTCGCCAGTTCGCCCGTGGTGCCCGGCGACGACCCCACGCTGCTGTTCACCAACGCCGGCATGAACCAGTTCAAGGACGTGTTCCTGGGCTACGACAAGCGGCCGTACACGCGCGCCGCCACCAGCCAGAAGTGCATCCGCGCCGGCGGCAAGCACAACGACCTGGAGAACGTGGGCTATACGGCGCGCCACCACACCTTCTTCGAGATGCTGGGCAATTTCAGCTTCGGCGACTATTTCAAGCACGACGCGATCCAGTACGCCTGGGAATTGCTCACGGTGAACTTCAAGCTGCCGGCCGACAAGCTCTGGGCCACCGTGTATGCCGAGGACGACGAGGCCTACGACATCTGGAAGAACGTGATCGGGCTGCCGGCCGAGCGCATCGTGCGCATCGGCGACAACAAGGGCGCGCGCTACGCTTCGGACAACTTCTGGATGATGGGCGACACCGGCCCCTGCGGCCCGTGCTCGGAAATCTTCTACGACCACGGCCCCGACGTGGCTGGTGGCCCGCCGGGCAGCGCCGAGCAGGACGGCGACCGCTATATCGAGATCTGGAACAACGTCTTCATGCAGTTCAACCGCACCGAAGACGGCGTCATGCATCCGCTGCCCAAGCCCAGCGTCGACACCGGCATGGGGCTGGAGCGGCTGGCGGCGGTGCTGCAGCATGTGCACAGCAACTACCAGATCGACATGTTCGAGCGGCTGCTCGCAGCGGCCAAGAATGCGGTGGATGCCGCCGCCGGCGCCACGCCCGACGTGGGCGGCAACGCGGGCTGCGATATCGAGTCGCCTTCGCTGAAGGTCATTGCCGACCATATCCGCGCTTGCAGCTTCACCATCACCGACGGCGTGATTCCCGGCAACGAAGGCCGCGGCTACGTGCTGCGCCGCATCGCGCGCCGCGCCATCCGCCACGGCTACAAACTGGGCGCGCGCAAGCCCTTCTTCCACACCCTGGTGGCGCCGCTGGCGGCCGAGATGGGCGAGGCCTACCCCGAACTGCGGCGAGAGGCGGTGCGCGTGACCGACGTGCTGAAGCAGGAGGAGGAGCGCTTCTTCCAGACCATCGCCAACGGCATGGAGATCCTGGAAAGCGCACTGTCTTCACTCCCTCTCCCGCCAGCGGGAGAGGGTCGGGGTGAGGGCGTGTCAGCGCCGCCCATCCTCGCCGGCGACCTGGCCTTCAAGCTCCACGACACCTTCGGCTTCCCGCTCGACCTCACCGCCGATGTCTGCCGCGAGCGCGTTGTGGCGGTCGACGAGGCCGGCTTCAACGCCGCCATGGCGCGCCAGCGCGAACAGGCGCGCGCCGCGGCCAAATTCAAGATGGCGGCCGGGCTGGAATACAGCGGCGACGCCACCACCTTCCACGGCTACGAGCACCTGGTGTGCGAGCACAGCCGTGTGACCGCGATCTATGTC